>CAZCMC010000239.1:0-3033 GCA_964499665.1 uncultured bacterium
TCGCCGTCGCGCTCCCGAAGGGGCGGCTGCTCCACGACAGCCTTCAGTTGTTCGAGGGGATGGGGATCGTCTGCATACGAGAGTTCTCGGATTCGCGCCGCCTCGTCTGCGAGGACCAGGATCGGCGCCTCCGGTTTCTGACGCTCCGGCCCTCGGACATCCCGACCTATGTCGAACATGGGGCGGCCGATTTGGGGATCGTGGGGAAGGACCAGTTGCTCGAGCAACAGCGCGATGTCTACGAGCCCCTCGACCTTGGCTTTGGTGCTTGTCGGCTGGTGGTGGCTGAGCCGGCCGAACTGCGTGCGAGAGACGACCCCCACTCTTGGTCGCACTTGAGGATCGCCACCAAGTATCCCAACCTCGCCGAGCGGTTCTTCAGCCGGAAGGGGATACAGGCGGAGATCATTAAGCTGACCGGATCCATCGAGCTGGCTCCCCTGGTTGGGCTGGCGGAACGGATCGTTGACCTAGTGGCGACCGGCCAGACCCTGAAGAAAAACGGGCTGGTGGAGGTCGAGGAGATCGCCACCGCGACCGCGCGGCTCATCGTCAATCGTGCCAGCCTCAAGACAAAGTACCTGAGGATCCAGGGATTGATTGAACAGATCCGAAAGCAGGTCGAACGATTGGAGGGTGCGCGCGCGTGAAGCTGCTGACGGCCGGGTCCCGGGAGTGCGCTGACTTTCTCGCGCACCTGAAGGCCCGACAGGGCACCATACCTTCGGACGTAGAGCTGTCGGCCAGGGCCATTCTGGACAGCGTCCGGACGCGTGGCGATGCGGCGCTGTTCGAGCAGACGGAGCGGTTTGATGGCGTCCGTCTTGACGCCGACTCGGTGCGGGTAGCCCCGGAGGAGGTCCGGGAGGCCTGTCAGACCCTTGCGCCGGCTTCCCTCGATGCGCTCAAGACGGCGGCCTCTCGGATCAGGGCCTTCCATCTGAGGCAGCTCCGGACCTCCTGGTTCCTGGAGGAAGAGGGGGCGATCGTCGGCCAGCTATGCCGTCCCCTGGAGCGAGTCGGGATCTATGTGCCCGGGGGCACGGCGGCCTACCCGTCCACGGTGCTGATGAGCGCGATCCCGGCTGTGATCGCCGGTGTGCCCGAGGTCGTGATCTGCACGCCGCCGCGCCGAGACGGCAAGGTTGCTCCGGCTGTCCTGGCTGCCGCAGATCTGGCCGGCGTCCACGCGATCTATAAGGTGGGTGGCGTGCAGGCGGTGGCCGCCATGGCCTACGGCACCGCCTCAGTTCCCAGGGTGGACAAGATCGTCGGCCCGGGAAATGTCTATGTTGCCGCGGCAAAACGTCTCGTGTTCGGGCAGGTCGGGATCGATATGATCGCCGGCCCTACGGAGATTCTGATCATTGCCGACGAGGAGGCCAGGGCAGCGTGGGCCGCTGCCGATCTTCTCTCGCAGGCGGAACACGATCCTCTCTCAAGCGCCCTGCTGCTCACCCCCTCGCGCAGGCTGGCCGAGGAGGTGCTGGAAGAGGTCAAGCGGCAGGTGGCGCTGCTGCCCAGGCGGCAGATCGCGGAGGCGTCGCTTGACGTCTACGGGGCGGCCATCGTCGTCAAGGATCTGGGCGAGGCAGCCGAGGTGGCCAACCAGGTGGCGCCCGAACACCTGGAGCTGTTGGTCAACGACCCGTGGGGGCTCCTGCCGCGAATCAAGCATGCGGGGGCCATCTTCATGGGTGGCGCTAGCCCGGAGGTGTTGGGCGACTACCTGGCCGGCCCGAGCCATGTCCTGCCAACTGGCGGGACAGCGCGCTTCGCGTCGCCCCTCTCCGTGGATGACTTTCAACGCCGCACCTCCCTGATCGCCTTCAGCCAGGAGAGGTTGGAGACGCTGGAGCCGGCGCTGGTGGAGTTGGCCCGGTTGGAGGGGCTTGAGGGCCATGCGAAGGCGGCGACAATCAGGAGGCTGCGCTGAACATGTCCCGCCTGCTTGATCTCGTGAAGCCTGAGGTTCGGGGACTTGTGGCGTACAGGGCCGAAGAGCCGCGATCCGGTCTTGTCAAGCTGGACGCCAACGAGAGCCCATTTTCTCTGCCGGAGCGGATCCGCGGCGAACTCCTTCTCGCCCTGGAGGAGGTATCGGTCAACCGGTACCCGGATCCCACGGCGGGTCGGCTCAGATCAGTCCTTGCTGCTGAGCACGGGGTGGTACCGGGGCAACTTGTCCTGGGCAATGGGTCGGACGAGCTGATTCAACTGTTGCTTCTGGCGGTGGGAGAGGTCGGCGCGATCGTTCTCGCGCCGATCCCGACCTTCTCGATGTACGAGCTGATTGCGAGGGGTCAGGGGCTTCGCTTCGAGGGGGTGCGCTTGGGGCCTCGCTTCGAACCGGACGTACCCGTGATCATCGAGGCGATCGAGCGGGCGCACCCCAGGGTGGTCTTTCTCGCCACCCCCAACAATCCCACGGGCGGGGTCTTCTCTGAGGCGGAGATCCTCAAGATCCTGGCGGCCGCCCCCGGGTTGGTGGTCGTGGACGAGGCCTATGGGCCGTATGCCGGGCGGACCATGCTGCCGCACCTGGTCGATCAGGAGCGACTGATTATCCTCCGCACCCTCTCCAAGATCGGGTTGGCCGGCCTCCGGATCGGGTACGTCGTGACCCATTCCTCGCTTGTGGCCGAGCTGGAGAAGGTCCGACTCCCATTCAACGTGAACGCCTTCTCTCAGGCGGCGGCCGTCGTGTTGTTGTCTCATCGAGAGTGGATCGACGCCAATGTGTCCGAAGTCATCCGGGAGCGTGCGCGGATGGCCAAGCGGTTGACCGCGATTCCGGGGGTCGAGGTCTACCCGTCGCAGGCGAATTTCATCCTGTTCAGGACCACGCACCCAGGCAATGAGGTGTTCGAAGGGTTGTTTGCGGAGGGCGTCCTTGTGAGGAATCTGGGATCAGCGCCTGACCTTCTGAACTGCCTGCGGGTGACGGTCGGCACAGGAGAAGAGAACGAGCGGTTTCTCGCCGCCTTGACCAAGGTGATGCGGCAGTACGAGGGGTGCGAGGTGCGAGGTGCG
>CAZCMC010000240.1:0-3026 GCA_964499665.1 uncultured bacterium
ACTGCTGCCTCCCGTAGGAGTCTGGACCGTGTCTCAGTTCCAGTGTGGCCGGTCGCCCTCTCAGGCCGGCTACCGATCGTCGCCTTGGTAGGCCATTACCCCACCAACTAGCTAATCGGACGCAGGCTCCTCCTCCAGTGAGAGCTGCTTACGCTCGCCCCCTTTGCTTCCCGCAGGATCCCCACGGGAACATCATCCGGTATTAGCCCACCTTTCGGCAGGTTATCCCGAGCTGGAGGGTAGATTACCCACGCGTTACTCACCCGTTCGCCGCTGTACTCATCCCGTTGCCGGGACTTTCTCGCTCGACTTGCATGTGTTAGGCAC
The DNA here is from genome assembly GCA_964499665.1 of uncultured bacterium. GTDB lineage: Bacteria > Methylomirabilota > Methylomirabilia > Methylomirabilales > Methylomirabilaceae > Methylomirabilis. The sequence continues at coordinate 328 of CAZCMC010000240.1, forward strand.
GCCGCCAGCGTTCGTTCTGAGCCAGGATCAAACTCTCCGAAACGGAACATACGAGGTGATAGCCTCGATGCAAGTTGCCCGTTGCCGAGCCACCTGCTCTGGCTGACTTCATCCGCCCTCAAGTCAGTAGCAACGATATTCTATTGTCAAAGAACACACATCGAAACCAAGCGGCTTCGATGCTGATCGAAACTCTCTAACTAAATATAAGCCGTAAAGCGTCAGTTGTCAATAGGATTGATCACACCATCGGGCCCTTCCTTATAGCAGGGGCCCCTATGACTGTCAAGTATTTTTTCGCACTGCTGGGCTCCTCTTAATCCTTCGAAAGAATCGCTTCCCCACTTTCAGCGTGTATTCGCGATCCATCGGCACCCGGTAATACTGATCCCGCACAACCTCCCCGTCGAGGCTCACCCCGCCCTGGCGGATTAATCGCTTGGCTTCTGAAATGCTTGTTGTCCCCCCTGACTGCGCAATCAACAAAGCGAGCGGAACTGTATTCTCAACACCTTCCTCCTGATCGATATGGCCCTCGGGTACCAGGAACTCGGGAATCTCGTCCGGCAAGCCCTTTTCTCTAAAGATGCGATCAAACTCGCTGGCCGCTTCTTCGGCCGCCTGCTCCTCGTGATAGAGGGCGACGAGGCGCTTGGCCACGTCCGCCTTGGCCTTGCGCGGATGAAGGCTGCCATCTCGGAGCCCCCGCTCAATCGCCTCGACAGCCTCGGGTGGCATCCCTGCCGCCAAGTCCGCGTACCGGACGATCAGCGAGTCTGGGATGGACATCGTCTTCCCGTAGATCTCCCTGGCCGACTCGTCAATGCCGATGTAGTTCCCCAGGCTCTTACTCATCTTTTGAACCCCGTCGGTCCCCTCGAGCAGGGGGGTGATGAGCGCTACCTGAGGCTCCTGCCCACGGGCCCGTTGGAGGTCCCTTCCCACGAGCAGGTTAAACTTCTGGTCGGTCCCGCCCAACTCGACATCGGCCTTGAGAACTACCGAGTCGTACCCCTGAACCAATGGGTAGAGAAACTCATGGATGCCGATAGGGCGACCCTCCTTGTACCGCTTCTGAAAATCGTCCCGCTCCAGGATGCGCGCAACAGTGTACTCCGCCGTCAGCCGGATCACGTCAGCGAAGCTCATTCCATCTAACCATTCACTGTTGAAACGGATCTCCGTCCGCTGTGGATCAAGGAGCTTGAAGATCTGTTTCCTGTAACTCTCCGCGTTGGCTTGGACCTCCTCCACGGCGAGTGGCTTCCGTGTCTCTGACTTGCCGGTCGGATCGCCGATCATTCCGGTGAAATCGCCTATCAGGAATATCACCTGATGACCCAGGTCCTGGAACTGACGGAGCTTCCTCAGGACGACCGCGTGACCGAGATGAAGGTCGGGAGCCGATGGATCGGCGCCGAGCTTCACGCGGAGCGGCACACCGGTCTGAAGCGAGCGCTCGAGTTTTCCAAGGAGCTCGTCTCTAGAAACGATTTCCGCAACGCCTCGCTCAAGCACACGAAGCTGCGAGAGGGCTCGTGCTTTCAGATCAATCATCGCTGATATCCCGGCAGCCTGGGTGGATGCCTTTTTAGCACAAAGGGTCTGGCGTCGCAATCCCAAAAACCTTCCCGTGTGCTTTGCGCCAGCGCACGTATAACTACGGCAACGCTTGTGGGGCTACACCCGCTCTGCTATAGTCATTACTTGTGCCGCTCATGAACTGTCTCGCGGCCCAATGGAAGTCACATAATGACGCGGCTCACCCAATCTGCTGTACCTCTGATCTGGTCTTTCTTGCTGTTGATGGCGATCTCATTGGGCGTCGCCGGTGGGCTGTTCGCCGCCTACCTCAGGGACCTTCCTACCCTCGACGCGCTGGAAGAGTATCGGCCCAGTCTGGTGACCACTCTCTATTCAGATCACGATGAGCCTTTCGCTACCTTCTTCGAGCAAAAGCGGATCTGGGTCGCGTTGAGCAAGATTCCCAAACATCTGATCAATGGAATCATCGCGGTCGAGGATGTGCAGTTCTACCGCCATCGCGGCATTAATTTCCGTGGCATCGCTCGCGCCCTGCTGGCGAACGTGAGGGCCCTGCGCCCTGTCGAAGGTGGGAGCTCCATTACACAGCAGTTGGCTAAGGTGCTGTTCCTGACCCCTGACAAGAACCTTTCCAGAAAAATCAAGGAGGCCCTTCTGGCGATCGAGATCGAAAAACACTATTCCAAGGACAAGATACTTGAACTCTACCTCAATCAGGTCTACTTCGGACATGGCGCCTATGGGGTGGAGTCCGCTGCCCAGACCTACTTCAAGAAGTCGGTGGATCAATTGAACCTCGCAGAAACTGCTACGCTTGCCGGGTTGCCGAGGGCCCCCAACTATTATTCTCCCATTATCGACGAGGAGCGAGCCATCCGACGCCGAAACCATGTCCTGGCCCGGATGCTTGATAGTGGATTTATCACTAACGAGCAGGCCGCTCAGACGTCCACCGTCTCGTTTGATGAGTCGTTATTCGTGAGGACTCGAAACCTCGCCCCCTACTTCGTCGAACACATTCGCCAGAGCCTGGAGGAGAAATACGGGACCCACGCCGTGTATCATGGAGGCCTAAAGATCTACACCACCCTCAACATCCCCATGCAGCGGAGCGCCGATGACGCCCTGATAGAGGGGCTGAGGGAAACCGATAA
>CAZCMC010000241.1:0-2998 GCA_964499665.1 uncultured bacterium
GGTGACGGTGGGATCGCCGGAGAAGCCGCCGTGCAGGATCTGAACGTCCCAGTTCAACAATGGATCGTGCTGCGTCGGAGCCTCGATCGATCTTGCTGCCCTACTATAGCACGCTTGGCGCATTTTTCCAAGGGGAAGTCAATCAGTCCCTTGTCTAGTGCCGTTCCAACTTTATCCGCCTAACATCACAATGACCCACAGGCATCTGGATCGGCCGTCGCAAAACCTTATCATTTGTCCGAACAAGTTGGAACGGCACTAGCCCGCTTCCCTCGACGCAGAAGGTCTCGCCGGCACAACCCGCCTCCACCTACGCACCGAACTGCGGGCTGCCTCGGCCGGGCACGGACTCCCCGTCCGGGGGCCGCCTGGGCCGCATCCCCGTGCCGCAAGAAACCCTGAGGGCTTTTTTAGGTTTGACAGGAGTGCATTAGTGCATTAGTTTACTAGCACAGATTATCGGCTGTGGGTCGCGCGCCGACTGATGGAGAAGGAGGTGGTAGAGCGGGGCGAGTTGCAAGCCCTGCTTGCAGGCGCGAAGCTGTCCTGAGAGGGCGGCCGGGAGCGCGGGGCGTGACGCAGGCACAGGGATCATCGTGGTGGGTCGGTGCTGGGAAACTCAACAGGTCCCGGACGGACGTCCGGAGAGGAGCAGAGACAATGGCAACGGGCACGATCAAGAGGCTGGTCAGGGAGCGAGGCTTTGGGTTCATTCAGGGACACGATGGCGTCGAGCTCTTCTTTCACAGGTCCGCCCTCCAGGGAGAGGCGTTCGATACGCTCTCGGAGGGGCAAGCCGTCACGTTCGATGTCGAGAAGGGGGACAAGGGACCGCGGGCCGCGAACATGAAAGTGAGCCCCCCCAGCGCCTAAGCGGACGATGTACCCTGGACTCCACGGGAAGGTGCTTCGGTCTCTTGGCTTCGCGAAGAGTTGGGTCCAATAAGCCGGTGGGGTTGGGAAAGAGAGCGACCAGATAGCGACGATCTCGGCAAACGTGGTGCCGCAACGAACAACCTTGCGGGAGGGGTGACCCGTGAAGACAGCGAGCACGATGGTGCGGTCTCTCTTGGTTCTGCTGGTGATCGCAGTGATCGCAGGCTGCGCCGCAAGTCGGACCCAGGAAAGCACGGGTGAGTACTTTGATGATTCCACCGTCACGGCGAAGGTCAAGGCCGCGATTCTCGGGGATCCGGCCCTGAAGGTGTTGCAGATCAACGTGGAGACGTTCAAGGGCGTCGTCCAGTTGAGCGGCTTCGTGAATTCGCCGCAGGCCGTGAGTCGGGCGGTCGAGGTGGCAAGCGGCGTCAGCGGAGTGAAGTCGGTCAAGAATAATCTCATCGTCAAGTAGGTTGGTTCTCAAACGAAGCGCTCGACGCGGATTCATTCACGTTCTCGTGGTCATCGCGGTCGTGGTGATCCCGATTCGTGTCATCCAAGGTCGAAGGCCCCTGTAGGGACCCGAGAATGCTGCTATGCTGCGGGGCACTGGGCGGAGCGGGCTGGCTGCTCGCGGTTTCGGTTGGGCGAGTCTCTCCCTGGTGCGCCGCCCGCGGCGGGGATCTAGGGGTTTCTCTGCAGGAGGAGACGAGATGAGCGCAGTCAAGATCGTGGGAATCGTGCTGATCGCGGCCGGCATCCTGGGGCTGGTGTATGGCAAGTTCAGTTACACCAAGCAGACCCACGACGTCAAGCTGGGCCAGCTCGAGCTGTCGGTCAAGGACAAGCAGACGGTCAACGTCCCGGTCTGGGCTGGCGCGGGGGCGATCGTGGTGGGCGCGCTCCTGCTTCTTGTGCGCACGAAGAGCTAGCTCTTGCATGAGAGCCGCCTAATCCCTCGTTGCAGCGGACTCGCTTTGCTCGCCGCTGAACTAGAAACGTTATGCGGCAGTGGGCCGTTGGGTATATGATTCGGATCGCGCCAGGTTACGGCAGGAGGAGGAGCAAGAATGCTCGAGACCATCGCGATTATCTTGATTGTCCTCTGGCTACTAGGGTTGGTCTCCTCGTACACACTGGGCGGATTCATTCACGTTCTCGTGGTCATCGCGGTCGTGGTGATATTGATTCGTGTCATCCAAGGTCGAAGGCCCCTGTAGCGACCTTAGAATGCTGTTATGCAGCGGGGCACTGGGCGGAGCGGTCCGGCTGCTAGTCTCTCCGTGGCGCGCCGCCCATGGTGGGGTCCCGCTCGTGATCCTGCCCAAGGTCATCCCGGTCCAGTGTTGGCAGAACCTCCTCCACAACCAGCGGGCGCTGCTTATCCAGGCGGCGCTCCTCTCCAAGCCCGGCGTGATCGTCACGGCTGTGCCGTATCACCTGGCGCGATAAGGGGGGTTAACCAGATGGTCCACATGCTCCTGAGTCAGGCCCTGGTTGTTGGGGCGCTCTTCGCCTACGCGAGCTTCTTTGAATGGACCCTGCACCGCTTCGTGATGCACCGGGTCTTGTTGATCTCATATCCTTTCCGGACCCATACGCTGACCCACCATCGGGACTTTCGCAGCGATGCCAGTTATCACCTGCGCCCCAACCAGAGCTATGAAAGCTTGACGTTCGCCTGGTGGAACGCCCCGCTCCTGATTGCGTTGCAGGTCCCGATATTGTGGGGCGTTGAGAAACTGAGCGGTGTACCGGTGCTGTGGGCTGGTGTGGCGATCTTCGGCCTCTACTATTTTTTCTATGAGTACGGCCACTGGTGCATGCACGTACGGAAGAAGCGGTGGATCGAAACGACCAAGGTCTTCCAGTGGTTGGATGCTCACCATCGCGGGCACCACCGGTTGCACGGGAAGAACCTCAACGTGGTCTTCCCACTTGCGGACTACGTTCTTCGGACGCGCCGTCACTTCACGTGGGAACGTGAGGAGGGGAGTCTCTGTCCCGCCGACGATCCTACGGGACACCGCGGCCGAGAATGAAGGGGAGAGGTACCGGACACCGATTAGGGGCTAAGTACGTGATTTCTCGTGATTCAGGGGAATGATCCGGACCTATG
>CAZCMC010000242.1:0-1418 GCA_964499665.1 uncultured bacterium
CTTGACGGGGGTGTGCGATGATGGTATAAAAGCCTCAGGGATAGATCATAGATGAATGTCGTCAGCCTGATCGCGCAGTCGGGCATCGTTGCCAAAGGGGTTCTGCTCACCCTGCTCTTCTTCTCGTTGGTGAGCTGGGCCCTTATCTTTATGAAGCTCAAAATGCTCCGCCGTGGCCAGCGGGAGTCGGAGCGGTTCCTTCAACTGTTTCGGTCCTCAAAAAACCTCTACTCGACCTTCGAAGAGTCGAAGCGATTCGCCAAGAGCCCTCTGGTGGGGGTCTTTCAGGAGGCATACCGCGAGCTGAGCCAGTTGGTGAAGGGAAACCCCGGCCACGGCAACCCGGGGCCGGTTGCCAATGAGCCAAGGGCGATGGTGCCTGAGATGGCCATCCACAAGGAGCCGCTGGAGCTGATCAGCCGGGGGCTCCGCCACGCCAGCATGAAGGAGATCGCCCAGCAGGAGCGCAACCTGATCTTCCTGGCCACCACCGGCAATGTCACGCCGTTCATCGGCTTGTTCGGGACCGTGTGGGGAATCATGGACGCGTTCGCAAGCATCGGTCAGGCCGGCTCCGCGAACCTTGGCGCGGTCGCGCCCGGCATCTCGGAGGCCCTGATCACGACGGCGGCCGGGCTGGGCGCCGCCATCCCGGCGGTCATTGCCTATAACTACTTCGTCAACCGGACCAGGCGGTTGGCCACGGAGATGGAGCTGTTCGGTCTGGAGTTCCTGACCTTGGCGGAGCGGATCCTGGCGAGGGGCCGGTGATGGCGGTGACCTCGTTTGGCGTCGGATCGGATCAGCGACCCGGCGGGAGCGCCCTGTCCGAGATCAACGTCACTCCGTTCGTGGACGTGGTCCTGGTCCTGCTGATCATCTTTCTCATCACGGCTCCGATGATGCTCAGGGGGATCGACGTCAAGGTGCCGAAGACCGAGACCAAGAACGTGGGGCCTGAAGAGCGGTTGATGCTGACCGTGACGAAGGAGCGGGGAATCTACTTGGACGACCAGCCTGTGACGCTCCCGCGATTGGAGCGAGTCCTCACCGGGCTACGGCAGCGCAATCCCAAGGCCGCCGTCTTCCTTCGGGCGGATGAGGGCGTGGCCTACGGGGTCGTCGTCAAGGTCATGGATGCAGTCAAGAAGGCTGGTATCGAGCGGCTGGGCATGGTGACCGAACCGCTTCTTACCAAGGGTGAAGGGCGATAGCGGGATGTTGGCGGCGATGGGGCGGCGCCTTCCCGTGGTGGAGGTGTCGTACCCGGTTGGGCTCTCCTTTCTCCTTCATGGTCTCATTGCAATGGCGGTGGTGTTTGCCCCCCAGTGGTTGCGGGCCAAGCCCTTCACATTGCCGGTCACGTACGAAGTGACGCTGGTGGCCCCACCCGGGGGAGGGGGCCAGCCACCGTCGAG
>CAZCMC010000242.1:1518-2993 GCA_964499665.1 uncultured bacterium
CCCGCTGCCGCCGCTTCCGCCGCTCTTCAAGGCCGAGACGCTCTACCTCCAGCTCCGATTTACCTTTGTCGGAGAGAAGAGTTAATGCGATCGCTCCGTGGTGTGCATCGTAGCGCCTGGCTCCTCACCCTCGCTGCCGCTATTGTCCCATTGTCAGCGTGGTCCGCGGAGGAGAAATTTACAATCGACATCTACAAGAAGGAGGCCCAGAAGATCGCCATCGCCATCGTCGGCTTTCCGTCCTTCAGGTTCGGCGTGAAGGGCGAGGACCTCGGCACGCAGGCCGGCGGCATCCTGGCCGATGATCTCAAAAACGCCGGGATCTTCGATGTGATCGAGCCGTCTTTCCTTCCGTTCGAGGCCACCCAGGTCGGCTTTGGACAGGAACGAGGGATCATTCCGGCGTTGAACTCCCTCAAGGTCCAGGCAGTAGTGGTTGGAAAGCTCTCATCTCGTGGAGATGAGTTGTTCTTGGAAGGCCAGCTCTTCGAGGTGGCGAAGGGGGAGAGGCTCTCGGCAAAGCGGTACGTCGGGGATCAGCGCACCTTGCGGACGATGGTGCACCGCCTGACGGACGAGATCGTCTTCCGGCTTACTGGAGAGAAGGGGATCGCCTCCTCGCGGATCGCCCATGTGTCATCGGTGGACGGCGCCAAGGAGATCTATGTGATGGATTACGACGGGTATAATCCCGTCCTCATCACAGGCAATCGCTCCATCAACCTTTCTCCGAGATGGTCTCCGGACGGCAAGAAGATCGCGTATACCTCGTATCGGGATCAGAACCCTGACCTCTTCGTGGTCAATCTGGAGACCGGGCGCCGTCAGAAGGTCTCTTCGAGCCCTGGACTGAACATCGCCCCCGCCTGGTCTCCCGACGGGGAATGGCTGGCCTTCTCGATGAGCAACGACAGAGGCACGAATCTGTTTCTTGGTCGTGCCGACGGCACGGGGCTCCGTCCGCTGACGCTTGGGCCTCATATCAACGTCTCCCCGTCGTTCTCCCCCAATGGCCGACAGGTTGTCTTCAACTCGGACCGAGGTGGGACTCCCCAGATCTATGTCATGGATGTTGAAGGGACCAATATCCGGCGACTGACCTTCGGGGTGGGGGAGTACAGCGTGTCGCCTCGATGGTCCCCGCGAGGGGACAAGATTGCTTTCGTGGGGCGGCTGCACGGAAGCTTCGATGTCTTTCTCATGAATCCCGACGGGACAGGCGCGCTGCGGTTGACCTCGAACTCCGGCAATAATGAGGAGCCGTCGTGGTCACCCGACGGACGGCACATCGTCTTCACATCGACGCGGAATGGCCGACGTGACCTGTACATCATGAGCGCCGATGGAAGCAATCAACGACGACTGACCAAGAATGGAAGGGACAATTACCTCGCTGACTGGTCGCCGTAGCCGGCCCACCGGAGCACCGTTCCGGCGAGATGGCGAGGGCCTCAGTGGCGAGCATGCGGGATCTT
>CAZCMC010000243.1:0-1242 GCA_964499665.1 uncultured bacterium
CTTGTCGAACTACAGCGGCTCGACTCAGAGATCGCCGAGGTCGAGGCCGCCGCCGCCGCCATCCCGGGCGTGATTCGAAGGATTGAGGAGCAGCTGATGAAGGCTAAGGCCGCCCTCGATGCGGTGACGGCGGAGACGGACAGGATGACGAAGCTTCGCCGCCAACAAGAGCGCGAGTTGGAGGAGGTTACTGACCAACTCAAGAAGCGACAGAGCCGGCTCTTTGAGATCAAGACCAACCAGGAGTACTCCGCGGTCCTCAAGGAGATCGAGGGGTTGAAACACAAGGTGTCGGTCTTGGAGGAAGCGATCCTCGTGCTCCTCGATCAGATCGAGGTGGAACTGAAGGCTCGGGCTGAGGAGGAACAGAGGGTTCGATCCAGCGAGGCGGAGGCCCTCCGGGACACACAGCGAAAGGAGGCCGAGCTTCGACAGCTGCGGGGCCGGCTATCTGAGTTACAGGGGGCCAGGAAGGGCCGGTCGAAGAATGTGGAGTCGTCACTGCTGCAGCAATACCTCCGCCTCCTCAAGAGTCGTGCCGGCCTGGCCGTGGCACCGGTAAGGGATGGTTCCTGCGAGGGCTGCCATGTGGCTCTGACCCCTCAGTTGTATAACGAGGTGCGCCGGAACGAGGAGATTCTGACCTGCGAGCGGTGCGGTCGCATCCTCTACTGGAGAGGATAAAGTGGGATCGGATAGGATCTGCACCGCCCTCAGACGACTGGCGGCAAGGGCCGCCACGGATATCGAAACATCTCCATCCCCACGCCTCTCTTCGAAAGATCGAGCCGCCCTGCTGGAGGCGGTGGAGCTGATTGAACGGGCGTACCCGCCTTTACCCTCACGCGCGACAGGGGGACTACGCCTCGTGATCAACATCGACGGAGCCTCTCGCGGTAATCCGGGGCCTGCCGGGATCGGCGTCATGATTCGGGAAGAGGGCGGGCCGCTGGAGCGGGAGCTCTGGAAGTACATCGGCGAGGCAACCAACAATGTCGCCGAATACGAAGCCCTCCTCCTCGCCCTGGGCGAGGCGGGCAAACTGAAGGTGGCAGAGGTCACGATCCGGTCGGACTCCGAATTGGTGGTGCGGCAAGTCGAGGGTCGATACCGGGTCAAACATCCCCGCCTCGCCAAGCTCCACTCCCAGGCGTGCGACTTGATGAAGGCCCTTCCATCTTTCCACATTGAGCACGTCGGTCGCGAGCGGAACCGTCAAGCGGACGCGCTCGCCAATCGGGC
>CAZCMC010000243.1:1342-2992 GCA_964499665.1 uncultured bacterium
TGGGTCTCGTCGGGGTGATTCGCCATCTTGCCCTGCTTAGGACATGGGAGCAGGTCATCCCCTTGAGGATTCGGGAGCGGGCGACCGTTGAAACCTTCAGAGAGGGGCGACTGTACGTGTGCGTGGAGGATCCGATCTGGCTACACGAGCTCCACATGCTGCGCCACAAGCTGAAGGTAATGTTGAATAAGGAGCTTGGGGAGCCGGCGGTGGAAGAGATCATCTTGAGGATCGGCCGGGCTTCCCGCCGTTCGGCCCTCGACACCCCAAAAGCCCGCGTCCACAAAGCACCACCGGTCCCGTCGAGTGGGGCGGAGGGGCGGATCAAGGAGCTGCTCGCCCCTTTCGAGGAGCGGCCGTATCGCGATGCCTTGGAGCGGCTGATTCACCGGTGGGCAGCGAGGTTCATCTGACACACCTGTTGCAGCATCTCAACACCTGCGCACATCCAATAGGCCATCCTCTGCGGGTAGCTTTATAACTAGTTGGATTTACTGTTATTTTGTAGTGGAGTTTCGCTGTCCGTTCAATAGGTAACTGGTACATCGCTTGCATAAGCGCTCTTAGCGCCTTGTTGCCAAGGTGCGCCTTGAGCCGTCGGATTATGTATTCTTGTCCTCGAGTGCGGGCATATTGAGATCACCTGGGAGGGGATATTGAGCCATCAGCGGACGATTCAGAAGATAGCGACCTGCGAAGGGATAGGACTTCACACGGGACAGCCGGTCCGAATGAGCCTCCGTCCGGCCCCGGCCAACTCCGGTGTCGTGTTCAAGCGGATCGATCTTCGGGACGCGCCGACCATCGAGGCTCAGCCCGCGAACATCACCGATGTTCATCATGCCACCTCCATCGGGAAGAATGGGGTGAAGGTGAGGACGATCGAGCACCTGATGGCGGCCTTCGCCGGGATGGGGTTGGACAACGTGTTGGTGGAGCTCGACGGCGAAGAGGTCCCCGTCATGGACGGCAGCGCTGCGCCGTTTGTGGAGCTGATCAGGCGAGCGGGCCTGCGACGCCAGATGGCACCCAGAACCTATCTCAAGGTGAAGGAGCGTCTCGTCGTTGAGGACGAACGCCGCAGCATTCAGATCGTTCCCTCGGAGCGACTTCAGGTCATTTACACGATGCGCTTCGACCATCCTCTTCTGGGAGAGCAATCGGTCGCATTCGATCTCTCCCGCGAGACGTTCGTCCGCGAGATCGCGAGTTGTAGGACCTATGGGTTCGTCAAGGATGTCGAAGAGCTTCGCGGACGCAATTTGGCTCTGGGTGGCTCATTCGACAACGCGGTGGTGATCGGCGAGGCCGGGGTACTCAACGGCGATCTCCGCTTCCGCGATGAGTTGGTCCGCCATAAAGTGCTGGATCTCCTGGGAGATCTATATCTTCTGGGCCGACCTGTTGTAGGGACTGTCATCGCCCACAACGCGGGCCACCTTCTGCATACCAGGCTCGTGCAGGAAATCCAGCGTCACCTTGACCTTCAGCAAGTGGCCCCCGCTCGGAATAGTGTGATCGAGCGATGGGCAAGGCCGCTGCTTCAGCCAGGTCGCCCGCTCAAAGTCCCCTCATAATTTCGTATACCGTTACTCCCCACACGGTCATCCCGCCCATTTTCCTCGCGGCACCGCGTTGTCGATTATCGAC
>CAZCMC010000244.1:0-2960 GCA_964499665.1 uncultured bacterium
TCATCAAGACCGATGATGGCCTCGAGTTCAGCTTTGGAATGGCCCAGAAGGTGGTCTTCTTCACCCTCGACGGCCTCGACCTCACCGAGAATGTCCCCGCCTGTGGGGGAAAAGATTGTAACTTCCGAAGTTTCATCTCTCCTGACCATACAGTGGGCTCAAACCCCGTCGGTGTCTGGAACTTCACGAACCTCCTGTTCACCCTCTCCAAGGGTCCTGTCTCGATCCACGCGAACCTCGAACTTGAGGCGGCCATCGATGAGAACGTCGCCGACATAAATGGGCTCAACCTCGAGCGGGCCAACCTCACCTGGAAGACCGGCGTGATCGGTGACCTGGTTGTCGGGTTCGACGTCCACCTCTTCGACCCTGAGGGTGGTCTGGTCTACCAGGACGAGGACCCAGGGATCTGGCTGATCGGAAGCAATGGCCCCATCTCCTGGAACATCGGCTACCACAAGCGGCTGGAGAGAAACAGGGGAAGGCCCCTAGGCACTGTCCTATATGAGTTTGATGCCGGGCAACCGCCTATTCTCCCGGACGGCAGGGCGAAGTCCACGGATGTCGATACCGACATCTTGGAGGCGCGCCTCGGGTTCAACCTTGGGGCGATTTCCATCTCTCCCTTCTTCCTGGCCCACATCCGCCACACTCCGGGTGCCGCAGGGGCGAACATTGCCTCGTGTCCGACCGGCAACTGCGGTCCCGGGTTCGCTACAGTTGACGGGAAGCTCCGGGGGGAGATCTACTATCCCGGCATAGTCGTAAGCGGCAAGTTTGGCCCTCTCGCATTTACTGCTGAGGGTGCCGGTCAGTTTGGCGAGATCAGGGACCTAGGGCCGATCTTTGCAGCACAATATGGCGGAAAGACGGAGCTCGATATCGAATCGTTCGCCGTGTACGGTGAATTGTCTCTCGACCTGACCGCTCAGGGACTCGGGATCACCCCCTTCGTGGCCATCGACTGGCGCCGAGGCGACGACAACCCCACCGATGCGACTCTTAAAGGGTACGTTCCGATCTCTGACCTGAGCGCCGCACTGCGCAAGGACGGCTTCAAAGGGCAATCGATCAGCTCGCTCGGGCCTCCGACTTTCGGCGGCGGTGGCGAGGATGGCTGGGGATTCAACACAACCGGGCGCGGCGTCGGCCCGACCATCGGCTCGATCCTGGAAAACATTGCGCCTGGGCAAGACACAACCTACTTTAACGGTCGCTGGGGGAAGGCCGACAACCCCGGCCTGATGAAAGCGACTGCCGGCTTCCTCGGAAAGATCACGCCCCAGGTGGACATGAAGGCGGCCGTCTCCTACTTCCGATTCGACACGGTTGAGTCGATCAAGGAGGAGGCCTGCCGAAACCGAAATGCGCGACTAGGCCTTGGTGCCTGTCTGAATGCAGGAGCCCTGAAAGTCAGCGAAGACATGGGCTTCGAGATCAATGCCAACATCGGCTGGAGCCCTGTTCCTGCGTTCCGGATTCAGCCGTTTATCAGCGTCTTCGTGCCGCTTGATGCGGCAGACGATATCAACGGGCTCTTCCTATTCACTGACCCCGCTCAGAGTAAGAGCAGGACCGCATACTTGGCGGGAGTGGAGTTCAGGGCCCAGTTCTAACAGACTCGCTGATTCAGGGCTGTCTTCTGCAATAGACATTGGCTCAGTCCGAAACAGCGTTTTAGAAACCTCCTTATCCTTACCCTCTCCCCCTTTGTGGGGAGAGGGGAGGGTGAGGGGGGATAGTCGCCCCACCGACAGATCGTCTGAACGCTGACGAACGAAACGGCGTTTTAGCTCTTGACAAGATCAGGCCGGCTATGATAGCGTCACACTCCCCACGGACCCAACACGGGTGGTTCATGACGACAGGTCGTAGGCATCACGCAACAACCCCCGCTTAATGAGCCACGTGGCCTGGTTCTCTATCACAGCACCCTGATCAGTTCCTGGTAGGCTTCGGAAGGAGGTGAGGCGGAGTAGACGGGAAACATGTAGAGGGACGTCACGGCATGTTGTAAGGGCTTTTCACTGGTACGCAGACTGATAACCAGGAAGTACCTAGAGGGAGGGGTTGAATGAGCGCAAAGCGATTCATGATGCTGATCGGGGTCGTCATGCTCCTGGTCGGCGGGCTCGTGGTGGCGCCGTTCGTGGCATCCGCCAACGAGGAGCTCCTGAAGACACAGAATGATGACACGCAGTGGGTGATGCAGAGGAAAAACTACTCGAACTGGGCTTACAGCACACTGAGCCAGATCAAGCGCGAGAACATCAAGGACCTCCACGTCGCCTGGTCATTCTCCACCGGCGTCAACGAGCCGAGGGGGCATGAGGGTGCACCGCTGGTGGTCGGCGCCACGATGTATGTTCACAGCTCCTATCCCAATCACGTCTATGCCTTGGACCTGACGAAGGAAGGGGCGCCCATCAAGTGGAAGTTCACACCGAAGCAGGATGATCGGGCGCGTGGAGTCGCCTGTTGCGACTGGGTCCACCGAGGCGTGCAGTACGCCAATGGCAAGATCCTGATGGCCACCCTGGACGGCCAGATCATCGCCCTCGATGCCAACACCGGGAAGCAGCTCTGGAATACCAAGAGCGCCGATCCGCTGAAGGGGCAGACCATCACCGGGGCCGGCATCATCGTCAAGAACCACTACATTCAGGGTGTGTCGGGCGCCGAGTTTGGAGTCCGCTGCTGGGTGGATGCCTACAACATCGATACCGGCAAGCGCGCCTGGCGGTCCTACAGCATGGGCCCGGATGAAGACGTCAACCTCGCCCCTGACTTCAACTCCGCCAACCCCCACTTCGGACAGAAGGGCGTGGGAACGTCCACCTGGCCTGGCGATCAGTGGAAGATCGGTGGCGGCAGCACCTGGGGCTACTGGTCATATGATCCCGAGCTGAACCTTTTCTACAGCTCAACCGGCAACCCCGGGACCTGGAACCCCACCCCTC
>CAZCMC010000245.1:0-2954 GCA_964499665.1 uncultured bacterium
TTCCCAAGGGAGTCCCCTCCTTTGTAAGGAGGGGGTGGGGAGGTAGAAAGCTTGCTGGCTTACACGAACCAAGAACCTCCCGCGAGGCCCAGCCTCTGGATGCCTCTACCCCTCCCTGCCTCCCCTTACAAAGGGGAGGAGACTGAATGGCGCCCACACAAAAGCCTGAAGAGTCTGAAAAAGATGCCAGGAATTGAGCGGAGGGGAGGTCAGGAGGCGAGTGAGGAATGTTTGATTCGCCTTTCGAGGAATCGTTGAATCCGGTTCCGTGCCCCGAGGGAGATCTCCTTTGAGGGGAGAGACCTGAGTGCCTCGACGCTCCTCCGGTACGTCTCAAGGAATGGCACACAATCGCGGCAATTGTCAAGATGCGCGTTCCAAGCCGCACGTGTCTGAGGGTCGAGCGTTCCAGACAGACAGTCGATGATCAGGGTCGTCACTCTTCGGCAATTCATCCCGGCTCCTCAAGCGGCATCGGACGCACAGAGAACGTCCCGCTCGCATCTCTTATACATTAGACGCTGCGAAAGAAGCAAGGATGCGCGGAATGTGAAAGGGCTAGTGCCATTCCAACTATTTACGCCAAAATGGTGAGGCTAGGGCAAGCGATAGTTCTTGGCAGGGCTGCTGTCGGCGATTAGCCGCAACAAGTTGGAACGGCACTAGGAGGGTGGAGAGGGGTTAACGGTTATTTGGGGAGCCCGTGATCTTTTCTCGGAGGAACTGTCGGACCCGCTTCCGCATCTCCAAAGGGATGGAATCGTAACGCAGTGATCGAGCAGCTTGAAACGTTTTCTGGTAGGTACTTAAGAAGGCGATGCAATCAGGGCATTTCCGCAGATGCGCCTTGAACGCCAAGGCCGTCTCAGCATCCAGTTCCCGGGTCAGGTAGTCAAGGATCAAGGCGGTAATCCGCTGACAGGTGATCTTGGCGTTCTTGGAGCGTGGGGGTTGAGCTGAGGTCTGTCTGACCATACGACGAGGGTTCGTCAAGAAGGTGAATATCCGAGAGAGACCGCTAACTTTCCCCGCAAGAACAGACGGGCGCGATGGAGTCGCGCCTTGACCGCCGGGATGCTGAGCGCAAGGGATTCACCGATCTCGCGATTCGAGATCCCTTCCAAATCGCTCAGGACGATTACGGCCTTATCCACCGGCGGGAGCTCCTCGAGGGCGTCTCGAATCAGCCGGTGCAGCTCCTGCTTCTCAAGGCGCAGATCGAGCTCATTCCCCCAATTGAATACCGGCCTCACCTCATGATGCCCGTCCTCTTGGAATCGGGCCAAATAATCATCCAGGAGGACCTCTTTGGTTCGCTTCCGCTTGCGGAGCCTGCTCAAGGCCACATTTGTGGTGAGGCGGTAGAGCCACGTGGAGAAGGCCGATTCGCCTCGAAACGCTTTGACCTTCTTATGGACCGCCAGGAATACCTCCTGGACGACCTCTTCCGTCTCCGCCTCATTCCCAATGAGCTTGAACGCCTGTCGGTAGACCCTGGAGACGTGCTGACGGAAGATCGCCTCGAAGGCCTCGTAGTCGCCAGCCTTCACCCGTTGAATGAGCACCCGCTCTTCGTCGTAGGAAGTCTGCCCTTTTGCCGTCGAGTGAAGGACCTCTGTCGATCCTCTCTGGCCCATTGTCACCGCCCTCGCCCCCTTTTCACAGAGGGAAGATACCAGTTCCCACTTAAATGGCGTCGTCAATGCCGAGCAGAGGGCCGGACGCTTCCGGCCCTCTGCACCGACACCATGCCGCAAGCGCGTTACTTGCAGAGACCCGGAACGAAGCCGGTCGCCAGGAGAGCATCGGGGACGCTCTTGCAGTAGTCGCTTGCCGCCTTGTCGACCATCGCCGTCATCGCGCCCGCCCTCTTGGTGATCTTCTGGAGCTCGGCCTGAATCGCGGCCAGCTCCTTTTTGAGGGCCATCAGGTCATCCCCGGTCGCCTTCATCATCGCCTTGTCAGCCTGGATCATCTCTGCCGCCCCGGCGGGGGAAATGGCGAAGCCAGGGCCGATCAGGGTGACGACGAGCGTGGCGAGGAGCCCTACGATCATCGCAGTGCGTGTCATGTTCTCACCTCCTTTCATGTGGCAGTTCTGCTACTCAGGGAGTGGCAGAGGTTCCCGGGCGGCGCAACGCGCTCGCCTCGTGGATGGCGGTCAGCAGGGTCTCTCGAACCAGGGGCTTCTCCAACACCCTGAAGGCCCCCGCCTGCAATAATTGATTGGTTGACGCGAACGATGGTTGACTGGCGAGGAGAATCACCGGGGTGCGAGGGGCGACCTCGTTGAGGAGGGGAAGGGCCGTCATGCCATTGAGGCCGGGGAGATGCATGTCCAGCAACAGGAGATCGTACTCCTCGGCCATGAGGGTCCGAACGGCTTCTGTAAGGTTGTTCAGCACGCGCACCTCAATTCCCTCTCTTCGGGCAAAGGAGCTTAACTGCTCCGTCTCGTGATAATCGTCATCCACCACCAGGATCCGCACAGTCCCCTCTTTTCCAGGTCATCTACGTGTTGTCTTAAGGGCAAAATGAGTGCCAAGAGGACTTCGTTTTTGAAGTGTTGAATTCCAAAGAGGTGATCGTGTGAGAACGATCCGGGGTGGGGTCCCGTGGTAGGGTGATTTGCCCGAAGGTCACGTTCGTGTTCGGGCAGATTGTCGAGAAGCCCCGATCAGTGCCCCTCCAAATATTTCGCCATAAATTGGGGGATACCTTGCCGATCCAAGAAACGAGCATAGCAAGGCGCTGCCCCCGTGGGCCGACCGAGGCGTACATTTCCGGGTACGTCGCAGGGAGTGCTCCGGGGGCCAGCAACGCAGCTAGGCGAAGTTAATTGGATCGGCGCTAGGTGAGGTATTCCTCGGGGCGGATTTGGTAGCTCAGGACCTTCCGGTACAGGGTCTTCGGGTCGATGCCGAGAATGGCGGCGGCTTTTCCACGATGGCCCC
>CAZCMC010000246.1:0-2953 GCA_964499665.1 uncultured bacterium
GCGCCTTCGAGGAGGAGCCATGTACTACCCGGTGTTTCGCCCAAGGCGCCTGCGCCAAAATGACACCTTTCGCCGGCTGGTTCGAGAGACCCACCTCAACATCGATGATCTGATCCAGCCCCTCTTTGTCGTCCACGGCCGCGGCGTGCGTCAGGAGATCTCTTCCATGCCAGGGTGCTTTCATCTGTCGGTGGACGAGTTGGCCAAGGAGGCGAAGGAGGTGGCCGCCATGGGCATCCCAGGGATCATCCTGTTTGGCTTGCCGGCCGCCAAGGATGCAGCAGGATCGGAGGCGTACGCGGAGGACGGGATCATCCAGCAGGCGGTCAGAGCGGTCAAGGATACCGTGTCCGACCTGTTGGTAATGACGGACGTCTGCTTGTGCGAGTACACCAGTCATGGCCACTGCGGCGTTGTGGAGCGGGGCCAGGTGAAGAACGACCCCACCCTGGAGTTGCTGGCCAGGACGGCGCTGTCACACGCCGAGGCCGGCGCTGACTTGGTCGCTCCTTCGGACATGATGGACGGGCGGGTGGCGGCCATCCGGGAGGCGCTCGACGAGGAGGGGTTCGTGGAGATTCCGATCATGGCCTATTCGGCCAAGTACGCCAGCGCCTTCTATGGCCCGTTCCGCGAGGCGGCCGAGTCGGCTCCCCAGTTCGGGGATCGCCGCTCGTATCAGATGGATCCGGCCAACGGCGACGAGGCGCTCCGGGAGGTTGGGCTCGACTTGGAGGAGGGGGCGGACATCGTGATGGTGAAGCCGGCCCTTCCCTACCTGGATATCGTCTGGCGGGTGAAGCAGGAGTTTGGCGGGCCGGTCGCGGCCTACAACGTCAGCGGGGAATACGCCATGCTGAAGGCCGCCGGGCGGCTCGGCTGGATCGATGAGGAACGCGTGCTGATGGAGTCCCTCACGTCCATCAAGCGGGCCGGCGCAGACCTGATCCTGACCTATTCGGCGAAAGAGGCGGCGCGCCTGCTGGAGAACAGACCGTGATCGCTCCTCGCTCGAAAGCATTGTTCGAGGAGGCGAAGCGGCTGCTGCCAGGGGGCGTCAATAGCCCCGTGCGTGCCTTCCGGGCAGTGGGCGGGGACCCACTGGTGATCGAGCGAGCCTCGGGGTGCCGTCTGTTCGATGTCGATGGGAATGCCTACATCGACTATGTCGGCTCCTGGGGGCCGATGATCGTGGGCCATGCCCATCCCGCCGTGGTGAAAGCGATCCAGGAGGCAGCCGGGCTGGGGGTGAGCTATGGCGCACCCACCCCCTGGGAGACGGAACTGGCCGGGATGGTGGTCGAGGCGATCCCCTCGATCGAGATGGTCCGTTTCGTCAACTCCGGCACCGAGGCGACGATGAGCGCCATTCGGCTGGCCCGGGGCGTCACGGGGCGCGACCGGATCGTGAAGTTCGAGGGGTGCTACCATGGGCACGCTGACAGCCTGCTGGTCAAGGCTGGCTCCGGCGCCATGACCTTCGGTGTTCCGGATAGCCTGGGTGTGCCGGCCGACCTCGCGCGTCAGACGATATCCCTTCCCTATAACGACAGCGACGCCGTTCGCGCAGCTTTCCAGTCGATCGGAAAGGAGATCGCCTGTCTGATCGTGGAGCCGGTGGCGGGCAACATGGGTGTTGTCCCCCCGAAACTTGGTTTCCTGGAGGCGTTGCGAGAGGTCACCGCCGCTCATGGATCGCTGTTGATCTTCGACGAGGTGATGACCGGGTTCCGCCTTGGCCGGGGCGGGGCCCAGGCCCTGTACCGTATCCGGCCGGACCTCACCTGCCTCGGAAAGATCATCGGCGGGGGCCTGCCGGTGGGGGCCTATGGTGGAGCGCGGTGGATCATGGAGCAGGTGGCGCCTCTTGGAAAGGTCTATCAAGCCGGGACCCTCTCCGGCAACCCGCTTGCGATGAGGGCGGGGATAGAGACCCTTCGCCTCCTCGAAGACCCCGGACTCTATGAGCGGCTGGAGGCAAGAGGGAAGCAGTTGGAAGAAGGGCTGCGCGAACTGGCGGCACAGTCTGGCATCGCACTTCAGTGCCAGCGGGTCGGGTCGATGTTCACCCCGTTCTTCACGAAGAACGGGGTCTTCGACTACCAGACCGCTCGCGCTGCCGACACCAATCGATACGCCGACTTCTTCAGAGCCATGCTCGAGGGCGGCATAAACCTCGCCCCATCCCAGTTCGAGGCAGACTTCCTCTCCGATGCCCACTCCGCCGCTGACATCGAGACGACCCTCGTCGCGGCAAAGGCCGCCTTCGCCGCACTGCGTGGCCGGGTAGCGGCTCCTCCCGTCGAATCCCTCGCGTGATGACGAGAGAGCGACGCGCCATTTCCGGGGCGGGCAGCCGATCTGCTCTTGCCTAGGGAGGGGATCGGGCGATGGCTGCTCCGCGCAACACCAGGTCCGGTAAGCTGGTCATTCCGAGACGGCTGCCGAAGGGCCGGGTCCCCCTTCGGCCCACGAAGGTGGAGACGCCGAAGACGCGCTATGACCGACGAAGGGGAAAGCAGGAGGCCGATCGGGTGGTGCGGGACGAGAATGAGACCGGCGGCGGGTGAGGTCGCAGCGGGCATGAGCGGTTGGCGCATGTCACCGCGGCGCCGAGGGAAGACCGATTCGGGCATGGTGGAGCGGACCCTGAACTTACAGATGAAAGGCACTGACCGGTGGCCAGCCTATCAGGATGTCGGTGGCTCTTCGCGCTGATCGCGGTCCTCGCCGCCGGGTTGGTCGTCGTCCACCTTGTCTTTCTCACTCAACTTGCGGTTCAGCCATCGCCCGCCGCTCCTACTCACACGGCAGGCGGCGTCTTCGCAGCGGGTGTGGGAAGCACTGCTCCCCGAAGCGGCCCGTCGAACTACCAGTCCCATTGCGCCTCCTGTCACGGCACCGGGGGGAAAGGCGACGGGTGGACCGCATGGCTGTATCGCCTCAAGATGCG
>CAZCMC010000247.1:0-2953 GCA_964499665.1 uncultured bacterium
CGATGCTGGTCGGTCTCACCTTGATGATCGGCAGCTTCCGGCGGACGGTGGAGCTCTGGGTGGAGCAGACGATCAGGGCCGACCTGATCGTTTCCCCGACGGCCCGGTACGTGAAGGGGAGCGGGGCGCGGCTGCCTGACACCTTTGTCGAGGGCGCATCCGGGATCGGGGGGATCGCGGCGATCGACCCGTTCGTCGGGCGTCGGGTCGAGCTGCTGGGACAGGAGGCGCTCCTGGCGAGCGGCGACTTCGAGGTGGTGGCGCGATACGGCAACCTGCTGTTCAGGAGGGGGGACTCGGCCACGATCCTCCGGCGCGCGAAGGCCGAGGGCGGGGTGATCATCTCGGAGAGTCTGGCGCTTGCCGGGGGGTTGAGCGAGGGCGCCAAACTCCCTCTGATTGTGCCCTCAGGCCGGATCGAGCTGCCGATCGCCGGGGTCTTCTACGATTACGCCACCGATGGCGGAAAGGTCGTGATGGATCGGACGCTCTGGGCGCAGGTCTGGGGTGATCACGGGGCCGACGTCCTCGCGATCTATCTCGCGCCGGGATCCGACGAGGCGACCGTGCGGCAGCGGCTGGAAGCCCTTGCAGGAGAGGATGCAGCGATCTCGTTCACTTCAAGCCGGGCGCTGAAGGCTAAGGTCCTGGAGATCTTCGACAGCACCTTTGTCGTGGCGCGCGCCCTGGAGCTGATCGCGATCTTGGTTGCCGTCCTCGGAGTGTTCAATGTCCTCTGGGCCTCGGTCCTCAGTCGCCGGCGGGAGATCGGGATTCTGCGGTCGGTCGGGGCAACGAGGGGACAGGTGGCGCGCATCGTCCTCGGAGAAGCCGGCCTCCTCGGGCTATTGGTCGAGGTGCTGGGCCTGCTCGCCGGTCTCTGCCTGTCGCTCATCTTGATCCACGTCATCAACAAGCAGTCATTCGGCTGGACCATCCAGTTTCAATTCTCCTGGTGGGTGGTGGTCAAGTCATCGATCCTTGCGCTCGGCGCAGCGCTCCTGGCCGGCTACTTTCCTGCAAGGCAGGCGGCGCAGATGGAAATCCCTGCGGCGGTGGCGTATGAGGGGTAGGGACCTGGGGGCTCCAAGGCGAGCGTCTGCAGGTCAGCGGGTGAAGATCGGGGTGTCGGCGATCCTGTGCCTTCTTGTCGCCACATCGACGCCGGCAGCCCAGGCGTTCCGGCAGGCGCTGCCTGGATACCGATTCGTGTTCCCGCGGGACCACGCCTCCCATCCCGACTTCAAGACCGAGTGGTGGTACTACTCTGGCCATCTCAAAACTGAAGACGGGCTGCGCTTCGGCTACCAGCTTACATTCTTCCGGGTCGGGGTCGATCCCTCCCTTCGGGGCGACAGCCGCTCTCGGTGGGCGGTTCGAGACCTTCACCTCGCCCACTTTGCCATCTCAGACCTGCAGCAACGGCGGTTCATCTACTGGGAGCGCCGTGACCGCGGAGCTCTGGGATCGGCTGGCGCCTCGACCGAGATGCTGAAGGTGTGGAACGGCTCGTGGGCGGCGGACGGAAGCGGGGACGCGCATCATTTGACCGCGATCGCCGAGGGGTATGTGATCGACCTGACACTCACAGCGACGAAGCCGCCGGCGATCCATGGTCTGGGCGGCGTCAGCCAGAAGGCGGAGGGACTAGGTCGCGCATCTCACTACTATTCTCTCACCAGGATGGCCACACAGGGCACGCTGACGGTCGCGGGGAAGCGGCAGACGGTGACCGGGTCGACCTGGATGGATCACGAATTCGGAAGCAACCAACTGACCTCCTCACAGGTGGGATGGGACTGGTTCGCGCTGCAGCTCGACGATGGAGCCGAGCTGATGCTCTACCAGCTCCGCCAGGCAGATGGCAGCCCCGATCCTCACTCAAGTGGCAGCCTGATCCATCCCGACGGGCGGGTCGAGCATCTGCCGCCTCGTGCGTTCCGATTGGAGCCGCAGGAGGTATGGCAAAGCCCGAAGAACGGCGGACGCTATCCGATCCGTTGGCGGGTCTGGATTCCCGAGCGACGAATCGACCTCATCGTGCAGGCTGCGTTCCCCGACCAGGAGCTGGATACCCGCGGGAGCACTCAGGTGATCTACTGGGAGGGGTCGGTAACGGCCTCCGGGACCGCAAACGGCCGGCCGATTTCAGGCATGGGCTATCTGGAGATGACCGGCTACGCCGAGCCCTTCCGCCACCCGCTTTAAGCACCGTTTTCGTGACAGCTCTGTCAGATCATCATCGAAATCCCGCTCGCCCTGAGCCTGTCGAAGGGCGACAATGAGCCCTGATTACTGAACCTCTCGAATGTTTGAAAATTGGGCTCTTCAGGCTTTTGTGTGGGCGCCATTCAGTTTCCTCCCCTTTGTAAGGGGAGGCAGGGAGGGGTAGAGGCATCCAGAGGCTGGGCCTCGCGGGAGGTACTTGGTTCGTGTAAGCCGGCAAGATGTCTACCTCCCCACCCCCTCCTTACAAAGGAGGGGACTCCCTTGGGAACCACCCATGTCCTTCCAAGAACCCAGACGATTTCCGGAAGAGCCGAAAATTGATGGGTCCAGGTTTCGACATCCGGAGCTTGTCGAAGGATCAGCCCGAACGGTATGAACGGAATTGATGTTGGAGGAAATCGACCTGGAAGGCTGCGCCGTTAGACCTTCGTCGGCAGCGTGACGAGGACTTCTTCGCCCAGCATGATGATCTTGACGGCGACAGTGGTTTCGCCCTCCGGTTGGCGACAGGCCAGTCGCTCCAGATTGTTGCATCTTGTAGGGGCGCTGCTTGCTGCGCCCTGGGCAGGGCAAGCCCTGCCCCTACGACGTCAAACGTCTCGACATGCTGGGTGGGGAATGCGGTGACGTGAGACAGGGGCCGCTTGCCGACCCAAGTCAGCATCCGGTGTCCCTTGGCAGCAGTAATCTTCACATCTACCTTTGTGGTCATACGCCTTCTTCC
>CAZCMC010000248.1:0-2917 GCA_964499665.1 uncultured bacterium
TCGCATGGAGAGAAGGAAGGAATGAGGAGAGTGGAAGGATAGCGTAGATGCCTCAGAAAACCATTCTGCTACAGATCGAAGATCTCCGGATCGCGTTTGGGGGAGTCAGCGCGCTGGCTGGGGTGAGTTTGGAGGTCAAGCGTGGGGAGATCTTCTCGCTGATCGGTCCGAACGGTGCCGGGAAGACGGTCCTCCTGAACTGTGTCAGTGGACTCTACAAGCCCCAGGCGGGGCGGATTCTCTATGACGGCAACGACATCAGTTCGTTAAGGCCCCACCAGCGAGCCTACCTCGGAATCTCTCGTACCTTCCAGAAGATTGAGCTCTTTAGCGGCATGACTGTTTTGGACAATATTCGCTTGGGGCGACATATCCACATGAAGACCGGCCTGCTTGGCGGCGCGGTCTATTTGGGAAGGACGTCTCGGGAGGAGGTCGAGCATCGCGAATTCATCGAACGGGAGATCATCGACCTCCTCGAGATCGAGCACATCCGGGATAAGGTGGTAGGGATGCTGGCCTACGGTCTCCAAAAGCGGGTCGAACTGGCCCGGGCGCTGGCCTTGAATCCCACGCTGATTCTGCTGGATGAGCCGATGGCGGGGCTGAACCTCGAGGAGACCGAGGACATGGCCCGGTTCATATTGGAGATCAATGAGGCGGAGCGATGGCGAGTCACGTGTATCCTGGTTGAGCACGATATGGGCGTGGTGATGGATATCTCCAACCGGGTCGCGGTCTTGAACTTCGGCGAAAAGATCGCGGAGGGGAGCCCGCAGGAGGTCCAGGCGGACCCGGCTGTGATTAAGGCGTACCTCGGAGACGTCGAGGACCTCTATGCGACGCGCCGCTAGCCGTTTCGTTGGCCCAATCGAGATCACCAAGGACTTGAGCCTCCCCAAGCTCCTGCTCCAAACCGCCAGGACATACGGCAACCGGAAGGTCGCCATGAGGGAAAAGGAGTTCGGCATTTGGCGACCGATCACCTGGCAGGAATACTTGGAGCGTGTCAGGGCGATGGCCTTGGGTTTTGTCTCCCTCGGTCTCGGTCGTGGTGATAGGGTGGCCTTGATTGGTCACAACCGGCCAGAGGGGCTGTGGGCAGAGATGGCTGCGCTGTGTGTCGGCGGGGTGGCTGTCTGGCTCTACCAGGACTCCCTGATCGACGAGGTTCAGTACATCGTGGACCATTCGGACACTAAGTTCCTTATCGGCGAGGGGCAAGAGGAGGTCGATAAGGGGCTGGCCATCAAGGACCGCTGTCCCAAGCTCGAGCGGATCATCTGGGATGACCCGAAGGGGATGCGCGGCTACGACGACCCGACCTTGATTAGCCTTGATGAAGTCGCGAAGCTGGGGCGAGAGCTGGGGGAGCGGGAACCCAAGCTCTTCGAGGAGCTGGTGGGAAACGGGCGGGGGGACGATGTCTGCTTGCTCTTTTACACCTCCGGAACCACAGCCTTGCCGAAGGGGGCACTGCTTACTCACCACAATATGCTGAAGATGGGTCAGAACATGATGGCAGTGGATCCGTGCAAGGAGGACGATGATTTCGTTTCCTTCTTGCCGTTTTCGTGGATCGGGGAGCAGATGATGTCGATCTCGTGCGGGCTCCAGGCTGGTTTCACCATCAATTTTCCTGAGAGTCCCGAGACGGTCCAGCAGAACATCCGAGAGATCGCCCCGCATGTCCTCTTTTCGCCCCCGCGAATTTACGAGCAGATGGTTCGAACGGTACAGGTCCGCTACCTGGATGCCCCCCGCCCAAAACGACGAATGTACGAATGGGCGATGCGTACAGGAGGGAGGATCGCAGACCTTAGGATGGCCAAGAAACCGATTCCGTGGTGGCTTCAGGCCTTGGGAAACTTCGCTGATCTGGCAGTTCATAAGAAACTCCGCGATCATCTGGGCTTGGTCAGGGTGAGACGAGCGTACACAGGCGGCGCGGCACTGGGACCCGACCACCTCCGCTTCTTCCATGCCATCGGCGTGAACCTCAAGCAAATCTACGGCCAGACCGAGATCGCCGGGATTTCGGTCCTGCACCGGGATGGCGACGTGAGGTTCGACACGGTGGGAACACCACTTCCCGAAACGGAGGTCCGCATCGCCCCAGACGGCGAGATCCTCTCCCGAAGCCCGTGCGTCTTCCAGGGCTACTACAAGATGCCTGAGGAAACCGCCAGAACCCTGAGAGACGGGTGGCTGCACTCCGGAGACATCGGCTTCCTGGATTCCGACGGTCACCTGGTGGTGTTCGACCGGCGGAAGGACGTGATGACACTTGCCGACGGGAGCCGGTTCTCGCCACAGTACCTTGAGACGAGACTAAAGTTCAGCCCGCACCTCAAGGATGTCTGGGTGATCGGCGACCGGCGCCCCTTTGTGACCGCCGTTGTCTGCATCGATGCCGGCGTGGTGGGGAGGTGGGCCGAGGAGCGCCATATCCCTTATACCAGCTATGCGGAGCTTTCGCAGAAGACCGAGGTCCGCAGTCTTGTGGGGGAGGCGATCCAGCATGTCAACCGGGACTTGCCAATTGCCGCCAGGATCAGGAGGTTCATAAACCTCCACAAGGAGTTCGATGCTGACGACGAGGAGCTGACCCGGACGCGGAAACTCCGTCGCGCCTTCCTGGAGGAGCGCTACCACGAGATCGTGGAAGCCTTGTTCTCGGGAGCGACGGAGGTCCACTTTGATACGACAGTCACCTACGAGGATGGCCGGGTGGCCCATAGCAAGACGGATCTCCTGGTTATGGATGTACCGGGGGAGACAGGGTAGTGGAGACCTTCCTCCAGCTCATCATCAGCGGCATCTTGGTGGGAAGTATCTACGCGCTGGTAGCCCTGGGGTGGACGCTCATCTATAAGTGCTCCGGCGTCCTTAACCTGGCGATGGGAGAGCTGACCCT
>CAZCMC010000249.1:0-2908 GCA_964499665.1 uncultured bacterium
GGCTTCAGACCCTGCACGAGAGCATTGAAGGCAGCTCCGACGGGTCGGACTCACATTAAGATCGTCATTGCTTCTAAAGTCCCCTCACCCGAACCCTCTCCCCAGAGGGGAGAGGGGAACCATAAAAGAGAACTCCTCTCCCCCACCGGGGGAGAGGATGAAGGTGAGGGGGCGAGGGCCGGGAATGGGAAGACTTTCATGCCCATCTGTGCGCCGAAGGCTCACGAGGTCTGGGTGCGTCGCCGTTTTCACGTTGACACGCGGCGATGACCTATGCCATAAGGTTCGGGAGGTTGTGGGTCCGCCGGCGCGGGCGCCGGCCCAGGCGCCATGAGCGCGGGTCCGCTTCCACGTCCCGCTCGGCCTGCCTATCGTGGGGGCCTTCGGCGAGCGCGGAAAGCCCTTGACGGGGACATTCATCACGTGCATAATTTCACCACAGAGTGAATGCCCGCTCGCTGGTTGCTCACAGTTCTCTCCAGGATTCGAGCGCTTGCCGTTCAGCGGAAGGTCCGGTTTACGTACAAGGCGTTTCGCGAGCTGGCAGCCCTCGATTTGGGACTGGACGAAGACGATGCCTGTGACATCCTGGCGAATCTCTCCACGAGCGACTGTGTCGAGCGGCTGGTCTCCCGGGAGACCGGTGAGTGGATGTACCTCTTCACGCCACGTGTCGCTTGGAGCGTGCTCTACGTCAAGGTCATTCTGCGCGCCGATTGTGTCGTGATCTCCTTTCGCGAAGGCAAGGACGAGGATGATGAAGACGAGTGACAAGACCGGGGTGGCGAACCGGAAAGGCATCATCCTCTCCAGCGACGCCTGCCCCTCGTGCGGAGCACAGGTGAGGGAACGGAAGGGCAGACTGACGCTGCCCGTGAACGGGGAGGAGATCGCGGTCCCTGATGCCAGTCATCTCCGGTGTCGCCGGTGCCGCGAGGTGATTCTGCGGCTCGATGATGCCCGGAGACTCCGGCAGCGAGCCCTGGAGATCTACCGGGACCGGTACGGCCTGCTGTCGTCCGACGAGATTCGATCGATCCGCGAGCGGTTCGGCCTGACCCAGGGCGCACTCGCGAAGCTGCTCAGGCTGGGCAGCACGACCATTTCTCGCTGGGAAGCTGGCCGGAACGTCCAGACGGCGGCGATGGACGTACTGCTTCGACTCATCCGGGACCTGCCAGGCAGCATCGAGTATCTCCGCACGCGCGCGGCGTAAGAGGGGCGCTGGGCGCTGGCGGACAGACATCACCGGGCCGGAAGCGGCCGCGGCAGCGAGGGAGGCAGCGCCACAATCCGCTGGTGCGTGGTGAGGGACAGCTTCCGGGGTGAGGACCGGCCGCGATTGCCATTGATCACCCCGCGTAGCCCCTCCTTTCGGATCCTGGCCTTGATCCTAAGGCTCCGCCGCTCGAAGACCCCAAGCACCATGGCCGCCTCTGCCATCGTCAGCTCCCCGCGAAAGACGCGCTCAACGACGGCAACTCTCTGCTGTTCTCTCATCGTCAGCTATGGTGTCCATACCCTGACATCATCACATGGCTATTAACCCCTGACATAGTAGTTTGCTACTACAGGCTTCAGCTTTTGACCTTGACTTTCGTGGAGCGGTCTTTCATAGTCTCAACGTCCAAAGGGGCTCCCTTTGGACGTTCATTTTCTTGGGGGGTCGTCCAATGGTAGGACGGCAGACTCTGGATCTGCTTATCGAGGTTCGAATCCTTGCCCCCCAGCCATTGATTCTCGCAGGCTACAGGCCCGCTGTGCATCTCGCTGAGCGGGCCTTTATGTTCTCCGGAGGCGAGGTTGCACGGATGTGGCAGGTGGTTGCACCTCTTCCGCAAAGATGCCGAGGATGGTACAGATCAATGGAGCAAGGTCACTTTCACTTCCTATGGTGGAGGGGCGACTAAGGTATGCCGGCCGATATTGGTTGGCCTTGGCGGTTCGACTAGCGCGGGCACCCTAAGCGCGGAGGGGTCTGCCGCCAGTGACTCGCGTGGGGTTTAGCTGCGGTCAAGCCCTGACCCCGACGTGCAGATTACACCAGCGAAATCTACACTCGTCGAAGTGAAGGTTTGTGGTTGAAATCTACACTGCCATCCCCCTCAATAAGGCTTCCAAGAAGGTTGAACCATCGGAGAAGGCATAGTAGAATCTAGCCGTCATAGGTGAGCGTGATGGGCCCGGGGTTACCATAGGTCTTCAGCTACCTATCGCAATCGGGTTGGCGTACTATCCTTCAACGCCCTCTTGGGTCTAACTCGGCCTGAGAGGGCGTTGGTGTTTGTGGTGGAGGAGGGGGCCCTGGGTAATCCGCCGCATCCCAAGGGTCAGAGAGTCAAGTGGCGCTTTTCGATCGGAATCGGTGGTGCATTTGGAATGGAATATGCATCATAGGGAAACGGTAGACCCAATGGACAGGAATCGAGCCGGGCTGGGGGGTGAACGTGTCCACACACGATACCCGAGAAGTACAGGGAGAAATATGTGGCAGACCGGCGGGGGGGAGTCAAAATGACCACCAGTGAACCAAAAATGAGCATTCAAGAGGGTCTAGAGCCGGGCGAAGTCCGCGGGGCCCTGATCGTCATGATGACGATGATGTTGTTGGTCGGCCTTGTCATCGGCGATTTGGCCCAAGTCGGGATGCCGCCCACTCCCCTCACGCAACCCAGAGTGACCAGGCTGGCGGCGGCGGGGCTTGTTGCTCGATTCTCCGGTCCTGCACTCCGTCGCCCACATCGCGTACCACAAGGCGTTACCTCCGTGCCGATGATTTTGGGGGGTCTCCAGATCCTGGCCGGGTCACGAGCGCGGTAAGGGTGGGCGGCGCCCCACAAGGCCTGGGCGGTAATCTTGCCGGGCCGAGAGCATCGGAAAGGCGAGCCTTCAGCGGGCTCCGGAGTGC
>CAZCMC010000250.1:0-2889 GCA_964499665.1 uncultured bacterium
CAATGCGATCCGGTGGAGAAGAAGCCGTTCTTCCATGCCCTCCCGGGCTCGTTAGCCCTCAGTTTCGGCATGCTCGGATGCGATTATAAGTGCGGCTTCTGCCAGAATTGGGTCACCTCCCAGGCGCTGCGTGATCCGAAAGCCCTGAGTCCGCCGGAGTTGGTGTCGCCGGACTACCTGGTCGGGGCAGCTCAGCACTATGACGCGCCGATCATCGCCAGCACCTACAACGAGCCGTTGATCACCAGCGAGTGGGCTGTCGAGGTTTTCCGCCTCGCCAAGGAGCGGGGCCTGAAGACCGCCTACATCAGCAACGGCAACGGCACGCCCCAGGTGATCGAGTACCTCAAGCCCTGGGTGGATCTCTACAAGGTCGATCTGAAAGGGTTTAACGACCTGAACTATCGGAAGCTCGGAGGGGTGCTGGAAAATGTGCTGGATACTATCAAGCTGCTGGTCGAGAAGCAGTTCTGGGTCGAGATCGTCACGCTGGTGGTGCCGGGGTTCAACGACTCGGATGCGGAGCTGACCCAGATCGCCGAGTTCCTGGCCTCGGTCTCCCTGGATCTTCCCTGGCACGTTACGGCGTTTCACCAGGATTACAAGATGCGTGACCGGGCCAACACGGCAGCGAGCAGTCTGCTCCGGGCGGCCGAGATCGGAAAGCGGGCCGGCCTCCGTTACGTCTACGCCGGCAACCTGCCCGGCCACGTCGGGACTCACGAGAACACGTACTGCCCGTCCTGCCAGACCCTCCTCATCGAGCGCTATGGTTACACCATCCTGAAGAACGTCCTGCAAGACGGCGCCTGCCCGAACTGTCGCAGCCCCATCCCCGGGGTGTGGTAATTTCCGCCGTCTTCAAGCGGAGAGGACCGAGGGGGAAAGACGAGCCGTGAAAATTGAGTACGACCCTGAGGCCGACGCGCTGTACATTCAAATCCGCGAAGCTCACCCCAGTGACAACATCGACATTGAGGAGGGGGTCACCGTGGATGTGGACGAGCGCGGCCACATCGTGGGCGTGGAAATCCTCGATGCGAGTAAACGGCTGAGCCCCTCGGATCTCGCCAGCATCACTAGCGAGAAGCTCCCGCTCGAAATCACCACCCCGTAGTACGTCCCAGGGAGGTGAAGCCCGCCTTTCCAGTCCTCCACTCGCTCTCGATCCTGACCGCAAACCTCCAGCCCCGGTGTCTGGCATTAGATATCCCATTTTGTTGTTGACAGCGGGGGGGGCGTTATAGGCTCCCTGCCACTCAATGAGCTAGACGGCCACTGGCGGCGCACACAACACTTCTAAGGGAGAGGGGGCTTCCGTGGCCTCGGTACCCCTGGAGTGTCGCCCATAAGACGCGCCTCTCGCGCCTGAATGCAGGCTGCGGTCGGCGCGTTTGTGTTCTTAACACGAACCCCTCTCCCCCCATACGGGGAGAGGGTCAGGGTGAGGGGGTTGCCTGCCCGACCTGCCACGCCTCGATCCCCCGCCTCTGGCAGCAAGCGCCATCACGCCCGATGTGCGATTCCCCTCATCCTGGCCTTCTCCCCTGAGGGGAGAAGGGGTATCGAGGTAGGGGGACCGAGCATCTTCTCGCCGACAATTCGCTTGCAATAGACTCTTCATGACGTAGAATTGTTTGGTCAACTGGACCCGCAGTTGGGTAGTGGGTCAGTTTGCCAGAGATCCTTCACGGAGCTTGTCCTGAGACTCTTCGCTTCGCTCAGAGTGACAGCCGAAGGATTCAGGATGACAAGTCGCGCTAGTGTCATTCTTAGCCCTTCGGCCCTGAGCGGGCCTCAAGGGCTGGCCGGCTTCGACAGGGCTCAGCACAGGCTTCGACAAAGCTCAGGGCGGGCTCCGCGAAGGGGAAGAATCTCGGTTACTGCCGCGCATTGGCTCACAAGTCTCAAACTGACCCACTACCCGCAGTGGTCCAAACACCGGAGGCGTGACATTTTCGAGAAGTTCGACAGGATTCGACCCTACCTCCACCGGCATCGACGGCTTCTGTTTGTTGGCCTCGCTGCGTTGGTCGTCACCGACGTATGCGGCTTGGCCATCCCGTGGCTGACCAAGGATGCCCTTGACACATTCCTTGCGGGTCCGGGGCGCGATATCGCCCTGTGGAAGTACCCTGCCATGATCGTGGCGGCCGCCTGCTTCCAGGGACTCTTCCGCTATTTCTGGCGCACCCACGTCTTCGGCTTCTCGCGCCACATCGAGTGGGACTTCAGGAACGCCATCTTTTCTCACCTCCAGCGCCTGCCGCTGACCTACTTCCAGCGCACCAAAACGGGCGACCTGATGTCGCGCCTGACCAACGACATGGTCTCCTTTCGCGAGATGTTGGGCGTCGGCGCCATGGCCACGATCGACGCTGTCATCGTCATTTCCACCAGCTTGGTTCTGATGGTGGTCATCGATCCATGGTTAACGCTGTGGAGCCTGCTCCCGTTGCCAGGCATCACGGCCCTCGTGGTCGTCTTCGGCAACCGGATCTTCGACCGCTACCGGGATGTCCAGCAACACCTGAGCACCGTCAGCACCTTCGTTCAAGAGAACCTGGCCGGCATCCGTGTTGTGCAGGCGTACGTTCAGGAGGACAATCAACAGGGGCGCTTCGAGGGATTGAGCGAGGAGTACCTGGTCAAAAACCTCGATCTGGTCAAGCTCTGGGGATACGTCTGGCCGCTCATGAGTGTCCTATCAGGCCTGGCCGCCACGGTCGTCCTGTGGCTGGGCGGGCGAAACGTCGCCCTGGGCGCGATGACCCTCGGCGAGCTGGTCGGCTTCTATGGCTACCTGGCCATGCTCACCTGGCCCGTCATGGCGGTGGGCTACGTCATCAATCTCTACCAGCGGGGCTCGGCCGCCCTCGCGCGCCTTCT
>CAZCMC010000251.1:0-2880 GCA_964499665.1 uncultured bacterium
ACCGGGTCATGGTGCGAAACGGATTCACGCACTGGGCCGAGCAGACGGCCGATGGCGACTGGAAGGTCTACTTTAGGCGTCAGGCGGGTGGGGTCACTTGAAGGCACACCGGTTCATCTTTGAGTAGGGCTAGCCTTGAGAAAGGAGGCGCAGATGGGCAAGGAGGAGTTCGATGTCATCGTCATCGGTGGGGGGCCGGGAGGCTCGACCGCGTCGACCTTCCTGGCGAGGAAAGGGCACCGGGTCATGGTCTTGGAGAAGGACCGGTTTCCCAGGTTCCATATAGGGGAATCACTGATTCCTGGTGTCAACGATCTGATCGCCGAGCTGGGGCTGGAAAGCACCATGGAGAAGGCCGGCTTTCTCCGAAAGGCCGGAGGAAGCCTGACCTCCCCAGGGGGAAACTGCGTGAAGTTCAGCCTCTCATCGGTTGCCGATCAGCTCCTCAAGCCCTACGCCTATGAGGTCCTTCGATCGACCTTCGACAAGATGTTATTGGATCACAGTCGTGATAACGGCGTGGATGTTCGGGAAGGCTGCCGGATGGACAACGTGATCATGGATCGAGAGCGGGTCGTCGGCGTCACCTACCGCTCGCCTGACGGTCAGACAAGACAGGCTTATGCGCCGATGCTTGTGGACGCCAGTGGCCGACACACGATGCTGGCCAGGAAATTCAAGATGAAGCAGCGTATCCCCGGCCTGCAAACCTCCTCACTCTTCGCTCACTTCGAGGGAGTAAAACGGGATCCCGGCCCGGAAGAGGGGAATCTGCTGATCGCCCTCTTTCCACATGGCTGGTTCTGGATCATTCCTATGGCTGATGGGATCACCAGCGTCGGGCCGGTTGTTAACAGCCGCGTCATGAAGACCAGCCGGGTCCCCTATGGTGAGCTGCTTTCCAGTCTGATCGCCCAGTGCCCCTTCGTCGCCGATCGGATGGTGGGGGCCCGCAGAATTTCGCCCGTCCAGGTCTTCCCTGACCTGGCGTACCGCGCCGAACGGTTCGCCGGCGACAACTTCATTCTGATCGGCGACGCGGCGGTCTTCAGCGATCCAATCTATTCAGCGGGTGTCTTCCTGGCTATGAAGACCGGCAAGGTGGCTTCGGACCTGATCCATGAAGGGCTCCAAGCCAATGACCTATCCGCCAACCGGTTCCGCCCCTACCAGGAGGCGTTGGATGGGGTGCTCGAGGTGGTTTTGGGCCAGATATTCGGGTGGTATCGTCTCACCGCGATACCGTCCAGGGTGGAAAAGCTGATCCCGTTGATGGTCCGCTTTACCTCTCTGCGCAAGAATTTTACGCTCCTATTCAGTGGCATGTACGACCGGATCGAGCCGGGCCGCCCGGCCATCGGACAGTTGCTGCGGAAACCTTTGGTTCGGGGAGCTGCCCCGGGGAACCACTAGGATGAGCGGAGCCCTGTAGCCCCAATCATCGCGTCCGACAACGAAGAGAGGAGGCAGGAGAATGCAAGCGATCGAAGAGCGGGTCAAGCGGATGATCGCGGAAAATCTGGAGTTGGGCGTGAACGCGGCCAACATCAATGCGGACACCCCTCTGCTTGAGGGCGGGTTGAACCTAGACTCGGTGGCGGTCCTCGAGCTGATCTCCCTGCTTGAGGAGGAGTTCGGGGTGTACGTCAAGGATGAAGACGTCAGCCTCGAACTGCTGGGATCCGTAGGCAGCCTCGCACGATATGTGAAGGCCAATGCGGGGAAGAGCGGAACCGCGGAGGCGACGGGGCCGAGGACATGAGGAGGTGCTCGACTTCGCCAGTTCCCCGTTCATCGTCATCTGGGAGGTGACCAGGGCCTGTGCCCTGGCCTGCGTCCATTGCCGAGCCGAGGCGATCCCGAGGCGCAACCCTGGCGAGCTGAGCTGTACCGAGGGATGTGGTCTCATCAGCGACATCGCCGCCTTCTGGCCGTCACGCCAGACAAGCTGTAGCGACTCAGGCAGCCTGTACGAACCTCATGCGAGAAGGGAAGACCCTCCTTAAGTACGTTGCTCACCCTCGTCACAGCCTCCAAATACCGCCTGAGCTCCGGTCTCCCTCAGCGAACGTCGTGTTACCCACGCCTCTCTATCTCCGGAAGGTGGACGCAATCCTGCGCGCATCCCTCTCTCTCAGGCCAGAGCGAGCAACTCCTCGCCTTCAGGAGCACCCGGCCGAAGGCCGAGGTTATTGCAGCCCGACGCGCATCGACGTCCACAACTGCCCGCTCACCGGTTACGGGGCACCTGAGCAGTTTCTTGCCTCGGAAGCGAAAAAAGGTGTCGGCGACAAGGGGCAACAGGATGTACAGCAGGGCGACCGCAATGATGGAGGTGATAACGATCCAAGGTGCGCTCATCTCCCTTCACTCTCCTTTCCTGAATGACCGCGGATGACACCGGTCCTCAAATGCCAATGCTTCCCTTCCCTGCCCGTATCAGGCTGCCTGGCGTCGCTCTGGCGTGGGCTGCCTCATGTCACGCAGCCAGGCCTCCAGTGCGGCCAGGAACACGGGACGCTGCTCTTTTGAGCAGGGCCCGAAGTCCCACAGACAATACGGATGCCGCTCGGTATCCTTCGGGTAGATGAAATCGTGACAACTCACGGGGCATCCGCAATCCTCACACCACACCTCGAGAGGACGACCGCAACTTTCACAACAGATCCCATGCAATTCCCTGACTTCGGCCCCCAGCGCCACCATCTGTTTCACCTCCAATTCATCCCGCATGTTTCCTCTCATTCGGCCCGTCCGATTCCGGCGTCTCGCGTCCCAACGATGAGAATTCTTTGAGATGCCAGGCCACTGAGACGAAGGTTAACCCATGTCTAAAAACACAAACGCCTTCACGCGGGGCCGCACGGCCTCCGAGAAGGC
>CAZCMC010000252.1:0-2866 GCA_964499665.1 uncultured bacterium
ACCCCGCACCCCGCACCCCGCACCCCGCACCTTACCCGGAGGTGAGTGTGTCGCGATCATTGAAAAAGGGTCCGTATGTGGACGCCAAGCTTCTGAAGAAGATCGAAACGATGAACGAGGCAAGGGACAAAAAGATCATCAAGACTTGGTCTCGGCGGTCCATGATTCTCCCTGAATTCGTGGGGCACACGCTGGCGGTCCATAACGGAAAGAAATTCATCCCCATATACATTAGCGAGAATATGGTCGGGCATAAGCTGGGGGAGTTTTCCCCAACAAGGACCTTTCGCGGGCATGGGGCACACACCGCGCGCTCCACGGCGCTGAAGTAACGAGGGTCGAATCGATTATGGAATGCCGTGCCGTTGGCCGGTTCATACGAATTCCGCCCCGAAAGGCGAGGTTGGTCGTTGACCTGATTCGAGGTCATGACATCAACCGGGCCCTCAATACAGTGAAGTTTACGAAGAAGTATGCAGCCCGGGTGGTGGAGAAGATCCTCAAGTCGGCCCTGGCCAACGCGCAACACAACCACGGGGCCAAAGACGTTGACCGCCTCTTTGTCAAGGAGGCCTTCGTGGATCAAGGCCCGACCACGAAACGACTCCGGCCTCGTGCCATGGGACGGGCAACGCCGATCAAGAAGCGGAGCAGTCACATCACCATCGTCCTGAAAGAGAAAGAACTGTAACCTGATTAAGTTTCTGCTGACCGCTGGAGCTTTCCCCCTCGGGGGAGCTATGAGCCAGCGAGCCTTGGAGGTGCGATGGGGCAGAAGGTCCACCCCGTAGGGTTCCGCCTCGGTATCATCAAGACGTGGAAGTCAAGGTGGTTCGCCACCAAAGGGTACGCGGACACCCTTCACGAAGATCTGAGACTTCGCCGTTTCATCAAGGAGCGGGTCTATCACGCCGGGGTGTCCAGCATCGACATCGAGCGGAAGGCCGATCAGATTCGCATTCTTATCCACACCGCCAGGCCCGGCATTATTATCGGGAAGAAAGGCTCGGAGGTGGAGAAACTGAAATCTGCACTCTCCAGCATGACCAAGAAGCAGGTTCAGCTCGATATCTTGGAGGTTCGGAAGGCTGAACTGGACGCCCAGTTGATTGCCGAACAGGTCGCTTCTCAGCTCATGCGTCGGGTGGCCTTCAGGCGCGCCATGAAGAAAACCGTCCAGTCTACCATGCGGCTGGGGGCCCAAGGGGTTCAGATTGCGTGCGCCGGTCGGCTGGGCGGCCAGGAGATCGCCCGGAGAGAATGGTACCGAGAGGGCAGGATGCCGTTGAATACCCTGCGGGCCGATATCGACTACGGATTTACTCAGGCGAAGACCACGTATGGACTGATCGGGGTCAAGTGCTGGGTCTTCCAGGGTGAGGTGCTTCCCGAAACGCTGCTCGCCAAGCAGGAGCGGGAGGTCCCGCCGTTGGATCGACTCCGGCGGCCCAGGGGGCCTGCCCCGATCAAAGGCTGAGCAACGATGCTGGCACCCAAGCGGGTCAAGTTCCGTAAACAACACCGGGGGCGCCGGACAGGAGTTGCCATCCGCGGCTCGACGTTAGCGTTCGGAGAGTACGGCCTGAAAGCCCTGGAGGCCGCCTGGATCACGAACCGGCAGATCGAAGCCGCACGGCGCGCCCTCACCCGCCATATCAAGAGGGGCGGCAAGGTGTGGATACGAATCTTTCCGGATAAGCCGACGACGAAGAAACCGGCTGAGACACGGATGGGCAAGGGGAAGGGTGCCCCGGAGGGATGGGTGGCGGTGGTGAAGCCAGGCCGGGTCCTCTACGAAATGGAAGGGGTGACTGAGGAGAATGCACGGGAGGCCATGCGTCTCGCCGCCCATAAGCTTCCTATTCCGACGCGCTTCGTGTCTCGAAGGATGGAGGCCGGATGAGCGCGGCGATGGACGCCAAGGCGTTTCGCGAACTGAGCACGGATGAGCTGGACCAGAAGCTTCGCGATCTCAGGGATGACCTCTTCAAGCTGAAGCTGAGGGCATCGGTCACGCAGCTCGAGAACCCGTCGCGCATCCGACAACTCCGACGGGAGATCGCCCGCGGAGAGACTGTGCTGCGGGAGTTGGCCCGCAAGCAGGCTTCTCCAGCGACGGAGCAGGCACAATGACCGAGGAGAGACAACGAGGCCGCCGAAAAACTCTGGTGGGGGTCGTGGTCAGTGACAAGATGCACAAAACAGTCGTGGTTATGGTGGAGCGCCTCGTTCGTCATGAGATGTATGGCAAGATGATCCGGCGCAAGACAACGTTCAAGGCCCACGACGAGGAGAATCGTTGCGGGATTGGTGACAAGGTCGTCATCGTGGAGACTCGGCCCCTCAGCAAGGAGAAACACTGGCGTATAACGGAAGTGCTGGAGAAAGCAGCCGTCTGATCGGGTGTGCGCGCTGCAGGCAGGGGTGAAGGTTGGTTCGTTATAACCCGTCCTTTTCAACGGCTAACGGTAAGCTGTAGGCCTTCGCTGCCAGGTCAAACGGCACCGGGATGGAGACAGGTAAGGTAGACAAACGTGATCGGATTAAGGACCATCATGGAGGTGGCCGACAATTCCGGCGCCAAGCGGATCTCTCTGATCAAGGTGCTGGGGGGATCGGCGAAGAGGTACGCTCGCCTGGGCGACATCATCGTCGCGAACGTCAAGGAAGCGGTCCCGGAGGGCTCGGTGAAGAAAGGTGATGTGGTGAGGGCGGTGGTGGTCCGGACCTCAAAGGAACTTCGGCGCCCTGATGGATCCTACGTCAAATTCGATCGAAACGCCGCTGTGCTCCTGAACGAGCAGAATAACCCGGTTGGCACACGGATCTTTGGCCCGGTAGCGCGAGAGCTCCGTGACGCCCAGTT
>CAZCMC010000253.1:0-2866 GCA_964499665.1 uncultured bacterium
GGGGTTTCCGAAAGCTTCACCGGGCAGGCGGCCATCTTGACCTTCCCGACACCCGCGTGCTCCACCTCAACGATCATCTCCCGCGCCTGGACCTGAGGGTCGGCCACGACCCGGTCCACGGTGTTGATGGGGCCGCAAGGGATACCGATCTCCTCCATTTCCCCGATCCACTCCTCCACCCGCTTCGTCTTGATGACCTCAGCCACGATCGGCCGCAACTCCTTGTAGTGCTCTGTTCTCAGGGCGTTCGTTTCAAAGCGCGGGTTCTCGGCGAGGCCGGGAAGGCCGAGCTTCGCGCAGAACCGGTGCCAGTGCTTCGTGCCCACGCCCAAGACGATGGGGCCGTCTTTGGCCTCGAAGGCTTCAAATGGCGTGATCCAGGGATGGCGAGTGCCTAGCGCCCCTGGCACCTCACCCGTCGTGGTATACCGAATGACGGCATACTCTAACAGGGCGACCTGGCAGTCCAGCATTCCGACGTCCACCTGCTGGCCTTTCCCGGTCCGTTCTCTGGCCTGAAGGGCGGCCAAGATCCCGATGGCCGTAAAGAGGCCAGCGCCCATATCCCCAATCGCGGCGCCCACCCGAACGGGAGGCCCTCCCGGCTCCCCCGTAATGCTCATGATCCCGCCCATCCCCTGGACCACGATATCGAATGCCCTCCGTGAGGCGTAGGGTCCGGTCTGGCCGAAGCCGGACAGGGAGGCGTAGATGAGGCGGGGGTTGATCTGTCGGAGCGTGTCGTAGGCCAAGCCAAGCTGTCGCATCGTCCCCGGGCGGAAGTTCTCCAAAAGGATGTCGGACCTTTTCACCAGCTCGATCAGCAGGGCCTTACCTCGAGGATCTTTAAGATTGAGGGAGACGCTCTTCTTCCCCCTGTTCAGGCTCATAAAGTAGGCGCTCGCGCCGTTGACAAAGGGCCCGACGTGCCTCGCTTCATCTCCTCTCGACAGCTCCTCCACCTTGACCACCTCGGCGCCGAGGTCAGCCAAGATCATAGAGCAGTAGGGTCCGGCCAAGATGCGCGAAAGATCCACGACCCTGATCCCGTCTAGTGGCTTCATCACCTGATCTCCTTGATAGAGATACCTCGCAGACTCATTCAACACGTTTCCCTGCGGCGACGCGGGCCATAAGGGTACATGAGATCTTTCGTATCCTCAAGCCTTCCTTGCTTCCTTCGCCCTGACAACCCTCACGGAGCAACTGCAAAACCTGACAGGAATCAAGCCGCCATCGAGGCGCATTGTTCTGCTTGACGTGATCTGGCGGCTTTGATAGAGTATGAGCCCGTTCTGCGGAAACCTACGTAAGGATACGCGATGTTCTCTACCGTATTTGCCCTATGGTCTCTGGTGGTGCTGTTTCTCCTGCTGGTGTGCGGGATGATCCCCGCCTTTGTGCAGATCAGGCGGACCGCTAGGCAGGCGGAGGAGTTTCTGAAGATTGTTCAACTCGAGCTGCGACCCGCCTTAATCGATATGAAGGAGGTCATCCGGAACCTCAATCGCGCCTCCGAACAGGTGACGGGAGGGATGGAGAAGGTGAGCGGTACCCTCGAAGCGATCCAGGAGGCAGGCCAGACGGTGCGGTCTGCGAATCGATTGATCCGGTATGCGGTCGTGCCGAAATTGATTACCAGTGCTGCTGTTATGACCGGCGTTCGCGTCGGCCTCCAGACTCTCGTAGCAAGATTCATAGGAAGGAGGTGACGGACATGAGCGAAGAACGGGGATGCGCCCCGGCTTCTCTCGCCCTGGCGTTCATCCTTGGCGGCGCCCTCGGCGCGAGCTTGGCGCTTCTATTCGCTCCAGAAAGGGGCCCGCAGACCCGCGCTCGCCTCCGAGATCTCGCAACAGATCTGAAGGAACGGACCGCCGATCTTGCAGGCGATCTGAGGGGCCGGGTCGAGGATGCGGTCGTGCAGGGTAAAGAGATCTTTGATGAGAAGAAATCGATTCTCGGCGCCGCCTACCAAGCCGGGAAGGAGGCGATGGAGAAGGAGAAAAGTAAATACCAAGATCGATGACGGCCTCTAGCTGCATCTCAACGGGCGTTTCCGGACCGATCGGGAACGCCCGTTCTGTTTAATCTCCCTCTCTCACCATCCGCATCACCTGGTCGAAGAGCAGCCCATTGGTCGAGATCGCGTTCCCTCCACGAATGGTCGGCCGTCCTCCCCAATCCGTAAAGGTCCCGCCCGCCTCCTGAACGATCGGCATCAAAGCGGCACAGTCCCAGACGTTCATCACCGGATCGAGCATCACCTCTGCGCGCCCCGTCGCGACCAGAATGTGTCCATAACAATCTCCCCAGCTACGGTGCATGCGGGTGGCTGCGAGCAGGCGGCGGAAAGCCCCCTCTCGCCCGTGAGGCTCGAAGCTGGAACTATCGGTGAACAGGAGCAGCGCGTCCTTGAGGTCGTCCACGACCGAGACAGCGACGCGGCGACCGTTCCAGAAACAGCCCAATCCCTTGGCCGCCGAGACCAGCTCGCCCAACGCGGGAAAGTTCGCCACTCCTACAACAGCCTCCCCATCCGATTCCAGTCCGAGCAGGACGCCGAAAAGGGGGACACCATGGATGAAGGAAGCGGTTCCGTCGAGTGGGTCGATGATCCAGGTCCAGCCCGATGCGCTGGGCTCTTCGCCGAACTCCTCGCCGATGATGCCATGATCCGGATAGGTCTGCCGGATCAGTGCACGAAGTCTCTCCTCGGCCTTCCGGTCGGCCGCCGTGACAAAGGTCCGGTCAGGCTTCCGCTCCGGGGTGAGGACGGTCTGGAAGTATTCCAGCGTGATCTCTCCGGCCTGCAGGGCGGCGTCTACGGCGAACTCCAGCAGTTGTTGTAGCCGGTCTTTTCCGA
>CAZCMC010000254.1:0-1118 GCA_964499665.1 uncultured bacterium
GGGTTGGTCGTGTGTCCTGGCTTGATCGACATGCATGTTCACCTGCGCCAGCCGGGTCGGGAAGACAAGGAGACGATCGCTACCGGGACGCTGGCCGCCGCGCGGGGAGGGTTCACTGCTGTCTGCTGCATGCCGAACACCGATCCGGTCAACGATACCCGCTCCGTCACTGAATTCATCCTGGACACGGCGAAGCGGGAGGGGGCCGTCTACGTCTACCCCGTTGGCGCCATCACCAAGGGGTTGCGGGGAGAGGAGCTGGCCGAGATCGGTGAACTCTTCGAGTCCGGCTGCGTTGCTGTCTCAGACGATGGTCGCCCGGTGATGAACGCGGAGCTGATGCGGCGGGCCATGGAGTACGCAGGGATGTTCGATCTCCCGGTCATTTCCCATTGCGAGGATCTGCATCTGAGCGGCAAGGGGGTGGTCCACGAGGGAATCGTCTCGACCGAGCTTGGACTTTGCGGCATCCCCTCGGCCTCAGAGGCGGCGATGGTGGCGCGGGATCTCCTGTTGGCGGAGCTGACCGGCGCCAGGCTCCACATCGCCCACGTCAGCGCGGCAGAATCGGTCCGTCTGATCCGCGAGGCCAAAGCTCGCGGGGTCCGGGTGAGCTGTGAGGCCACACCGCACCACTTCGCGCTGACGGAGGAGGCGGTCCGCGGGTTCAATACCAACGCAAAAATGAACCCGCCTCTTCGGTCCGAGTCGGACCGGCAGGCGATCCTGGCCGGCCTCTGCGACGGGACCATTGATGTGATCGCCACAGACCATGCCCCTCACACCATTCAGGATAAGGAACAGGAGTTCGACGTGGCCCCATTCGGCGTGATCGGTTCGGAGACGGCGCTCGCTCTGACGCTGAGCACGCTTGTCGCATCGGGGGCGCTGCCTCTGAAGCAGGCGATCGCAAAACTGACCAGCGAGCCCGCGCGCATCCTCAAGCTCCCGAAGGGCCGGATCGCCGAAGGTGCGGACGCCGACCTGACGATTTTCGATCCGGATCGGGAGTGGACGGTGGACGCCTTTGGCTTTGCGTCGAAAAGCCGAAACACCCCGTTTCATGGGTGGGAGCTGAAGGGAGGCACGGTGGCGACGATCGTTGCGGGCAAGGTCGT
>CAZCMC010000254.1:1218-2825 GCA_964499665.1 uncultured bacterium
CATCCTTCGGAGCAGAGGGGGAAACCGTCGGCGAGGTGGTCTTCAACACCAGCATGACCGGATATCAGGAGGTCCTGACGGACCCGTCGTACAAGGGCCAGATGGTGGTCATGACGTATCCCCTGATCGGGAACTATGGGATCAACCTGGAAGACATTGAGTCGAAGGCGCCGGCGGTTGAAGGATTTATTGTGAAGGAGGCTTGCCCCTACCCGAGCAACTGGCGGAGCGCGCGAGGTCTCGATGGCTACCTGAAAGAGCATGGAGTTGTGGGGATTCAGGGGATCGACACCCGGGCCCTGACTCGACATCTTCGGGATCACGGGGCGATGGAAGGGGTGCTCTCAACGAGAG
The DNA here is from genome assembly GCA_964499665.1 of uncultured bacterium. GTDB lineage: Bacteria > Methylomirabilota > Methylomirabilia > Methylomirabilales > Methylomirabilaceae > Methylomirabilis. Next base: position 1,573 of record CAZCMC010000254.1, read on the forward strand.
ACCTCAATCCCGACAGCCTTGTTGCCAAGGCCAAGGCCTCGCCCGGCCTGATCGGCCGCGATTTGGTGAAGGAGGTCGCCTGCGCGGAGCCCTACACCTGGCAACAGAGGCCGTGGCGATTGGGAACAGGCTACGAAGAGAGTTCCAAGTTCCAAGTTCCAGGTTCCAAGTCGGAGCACCAACTCAATCTGTTCGCGGAACCCGGAACCCGGAACCCGGAACCGTTTAAGGTGGTGGCCTACGACTGTGGGATCAAGTGGAATATCTTGCGAAAGCTGGTGGAGGCTGGGTGCGACGTGACCGTCGTCCCCGCCGAGACATCTGCCGCCAGGGTCCTGGGCATGGCCCCGGATGGGATCTTCCTGAGCAACGGCCCGGGTGACCCGGAGGGTGTGCCATACTTGATCGACAACGTCCGGAAGCTGATCGGAACCAAACCGATCTTCGGCATCTGCCTTGGGCATCAGATCCTAGGGCTGGCCCTCGGTGGGCGGACTTATAAGCTCAAGTTCGGACATCACGGCGGCAACCAACCGGTCAAGGATCTGACGACCGGGAAGGTCGAGATCACCACACAGAACCACGGCTTCGCTGTGGATATCGCCTCGATCCCGGACAAAGAGGTCGAGCTGACCCACATCAACCTCAACGACCGAACCGTAGAGGGGATGCGGCATAGACAGCTCCCGATCTTCTCGGTGCAGTATCACCCGGAGTCCTCTCCCGGCCCCCACGACGCCAGCTATCTCTTTCAGCGCTTCGTGGACATGATGGCAAGAGAACGCAAGGGAACGGGCGCACCAGTCGAGAGGACATGATAAGCGGATGAAGGACCAGGTCGGCCTTATCATCCATCGGGAGCAGGAGGAGTACCTGGGACGCCTCCTGCCGAAGCGGGATGGCCTCCTGGCTGAAATGGAGCGATATGCCGAGGAGAACGGGATCCCGATCGCCGATCCCGAGGTCGCCATGTTCCTGGAGATTACGGTGCGGGCGATCCGGGCCAAGCGGGTCCTCGAGGTCGGCACGGCGATCGGGTATGCCGACATCTTTATGGCGCGCGCGATGTCAGCGGGCGGGATGCTCGAGACGATTGACGTCAGCGACGAGATGATCGGCAAGGCGAGCGAGTACGTGAAGCGGGCAGGGCTGGAGGACCGGGTGGCGTTCCACAAAGGTCCGGCCCTGACAGTCATCCCGACACTGGAGGGGCCGTTCGACCTGGTCTACCTTGATGCGGTGAAGGAGGAGTA
>CAZCMC010000255.1:0-2799 GCA_964499665.1 uncultured bacterium
TACTCGAAATACTACGCCCTGGCGGTGGTCGGCAACGAGCGTGGCCAGGGAGATTTCTGGTGGGGACTGTCGGTGACCACCTCCATGGCCATCGTGGCGCTCGCCGCTCCGCCGATGGGGGCGATCGCGGATCATGCCGGGGTCCGCAAGCGCTTTATGGGACTTCTGACCTGCATGAGCGTCGCCGCCACGGCCCTCATGGCGACGGTGGGGAAGGGCGATGTCATGTGGGGATGGTTCCTCGCGGTGGTGGGGACAGTGGGCTTCGAGGCCGCCATCGTCTGTTACAACGCCTACCTCCCCGAGCTGGTGCCGCGCGACCGGCAGGGGCGTCTGTCGGCCTATGGCTTTGCGGTCGGCTACCTCGGGTCGGCGGTCGCGCTGGGCGCAGCCCTTCCATTCGCCCTGCGGGGAAGCTATGGGGGAGCCTTCCTGACCACGGCGGCGCTGTTTGGCCTTTTCTCGATCCCGGCCTTCATTTACCTGCCGGGTGACCGGCCTGCAACGCTCACCCTGTCAGGCGCCGTCCGGGTTGGATTCACCCAGACCAGGGCGACGCTTCGCCGCATCCTCGCCCTCCCAGATCTGCGTCGCTTCCTGCTCGCGTACCTGTTTTTCGAGGACGGCATCAACACCGTGGTGTTCTTCTCATCGATCTTCGCCGGCCACACGCTCGGGTTCACCACCCCTGAGGTGATCAAGCTCTACTTTGTCGTCCAGCTCTCGGCCCTGCTCGGCGCGTGGGTATGGGCGCGCCCCACCGATCTCAGAGGGCCGAAGTTCGTCATCCTGTGTACGCTGGTCCAGTGGTGTGCCATCGTTGTCGGCGTCTATTTCGTCCAGACCAAGCCTCAGTTTTTCGTGTTGGCGATCGCGGCCGGGACGGGGTTGGGCGCGGTGCAGGCGGCGAGCCGCACCTTTATGGCCACCTTGATCCCCCGCGGGCATGAGGCGGAGCTTTTCGGTTTCTATGCCCTCTGCGGAAAGACCGCGGCGATTTTCGGGCCGATGATCTTCGGCCTGGCTTCCATACTCACCGGCGGCAACCAGCGGATCGCGATCGGGGCTATCGGCCTCTTCTTTCTCGCGGGGCTTCTGCTGATCTCCGGCGTCAAGGCTGGCGGCCCCACAGCACGAGAACCTGAGCTGTAGGGCGGTTCGCGATGCGGCGTCGGGGGCGGTTGAGTCGGGCGGAGAAGAGAAGGAGATTAGGACGGATATGAAGGGTTAGGCCTCTGAGGATCAGAAAGGAGCAACCTGCTCCTCGGTGGGCTCCGCTCAGCAATACCAGGGCTCGGTCAGGTAAGGGATCGGCGCACGTTGCGGCAGGGGGGCCGTGTGTGCCAAGGGACGTGGGGAACCTACTGGGGACCGCTCGGCCAGCATCCAGACTTGCGAAAACATCTCGCGTCGATCTTCCCCCCGGGCCGTTGCAGGCTGGACCAGCGCCTGGATATCCGCCTGTAACTGGTCAACCCTGGGATCTTTGTGCCGCCATGGATAGATCAGGCCTGCCTCGTCAAATGGTCCCACCATGTCACGGACATCGGGCAGTTCGAGCAGCTTCGAACCCGCGGGGATCAATAGGCGAATCGCCAGTTGGATGGGGGCGACCTGCTCGATCAGATCCAGCTCAGCGAGAAGCGACAGCAGATTCTGGTACCCCTCGACCGAGATCCAGGGCGTGAACGCCACGAAGGTCGGGTTCAGGACCAGTCCCGTCTCCCGGCAGAGGCGGACAACATGAATGAAATCGTCCCGGGTATGGCCCTTGTCTAGGATGGCCAGCACGCGATCCTCAATCGACTCCACAGCGCTGGTGACAAACAAGCAACCTGTCTCTCGCAGCGTCCTCAGGTGTTCCGCATGCTTCAGGAGATGCTCAACCTTGATGGTCACGTCATAGGTCAGGTGCGGGTGTTCCTGCTGCATGGACCGGACTAGTGCCAAGGCATGACCGATGCCATTGAAGAAGTCGGGGTCGCCGAAGGTGATGTGTTCCGCTCCGTCTGCAACCTGTCGCCTGATATCCTCCAACACCACATCTCTCTGGACGATGCGGAATAACCCGTTATAGACCGGCACAACAGGACAGTGGCGGCATAGATGCTTGCAGCCCCGGCTGGCTTCAGTGTAGCCTACCGTCTTGCTTTGCCCATTTCCAACATGTAGGCTCGCGTATTTGGAGAGGGCAACGAGGCCTCTCCGGTCCGGGATCAAAAACTCCTGCTTGGCCAGTGAGATCAGGGGTTCCGGTTGAGGAGTTCGCGTGCCCGCCACTGGGCGTGCGCCCAGCCGTTTGACCAGACTCACCAACCCGGCTTCATACTCCCCGCCCAAGATGGTGTCGGCACCGAGTGTACGCAGGAAGGGTTCATTCATTGATGCGTAGAGGCCGTAGAAGCACAGATGCGCGTGGGGGTTGAGGATCTTGACTCGCTCGACGACTCGCGTGGCGATGCGCGTCGCTGTGTGCATCGGCACATAGAACGCCACCAGGTCAGCGGACGCGATCGCCTCCTCATTCAGGCGCTCCACGGAAAGGTCAAGGCAGGTGACCCGGGCCCCTGCCTGTCGGAGCCAGGCGGCAGGGGAGGCCAGCCCGAACGGCTGCCGACCCAACTCATACGTGGAAATCAGGACAACTTGCATCGTCCGGGCCCTGTCTCTCTACCGCACCCCCTCCTCACCCGGCCCTCTCCCCCGCTTGGGGAGAGGATGAAGGTGAGGGGGCGAGAGCACGATTGTTCGATTAGTTACGCGAGGGTCAATAGGAGCGGCCAGATCCCAGTTCGGAGC
>CAZCMC010000256.1:0-2795 GCA_964499665.1 uncultured bacterium
GGCATCCGCCGGCAGGTGGTCCATGAAGAGGCGCTGGATCTCCCGATAGCGCGCTCGGTCTCCAACCAGGCCGTGCCGCTCAAGCACTCGACGGGTGTACGCGTCCACTACGAAGATCGGCCGGTCGCCGGCATAGAGCAGGATCGAGTCGGCAGTCTCCTCCCCGATCCCTGAGATCGCAAGCAATTCCTCCCGCAGTTTCGGAAGCTCGGTCTGAAACATCCGCCTCAGGCTCCCGCCGTACCGGGTCAGCAGAAAGCCCGTGAACTGTTTGAGGCGCTTCGCCTTCATGTTATAATACCCGGACGAGCGGATCAGCCGGGCGAGCGTCCCGTGGGGCGCGGCATCGATCCTGCCTGGGTTCAGCATGCGTTCGGTTCGCATCCGCGCGATGGCGCGCTCGACATTGGTCCAGGCGGTGTTCTGGGTCAGGATGGCCCCGACAATGACCTCGAACCGGGAGCGGGCGGGCCACCAGTGTTGCGGTCCGAAGTGCCGGAAGAGATGCCGGTAGAGGGCCATCAGCCGGCGCTTCCTCGATTGTCTGTGCATGCCACCCATTCTGACTGATTTTTCTGAGAGGTCAAGGAAAGACGCGTGTGGCTGTGACACGGTATTTGGGGCTCGATCTCGGGACGCGCCGGATCGGGGTTGCCGTCAGTGATGAGCTGGGATTCACGGCCCAGCCTCTCCCGACGCTCGAACCGCGGTCGGAGGACGAGGCCCTCGCGGCCATCCGATCGTTACTCGACCGCTATGGAGTTCGCGAGGTGGTGGTTGGGCTTCCCAAGAACATGAACGGGACGCTGGGCCCCGCGGCGGAGAAGGCACTCGCATTTGCGACACGCCTGGAGGAGGGAGGACTGGCGAAGGTCACGATGTGGGACGAGCGGCTCACCAGCAGGGCCGCCGAACGCCTGCTGATCGAGGCCGACGTCCGGCGATCAAAGCGCAAGCGCGCCGTCGATCAGATGGCCGCAGTCCTTATCCTTCAGGGGTTTCTTGATCGGTCCCGTCATCAGCAGGACAAGCCCTCGTGACTGTGAGCCCGACAAGACCTCCTTTCCCCACGCTGGCCCTTGCCGTGTATCTCTGCCTGCTGCTGGGCGGAGGCTCTCTGTGGACCATCGTGAGCAGGTCGGTCGGGATCGAGGGCGAGGCTCCGAGGGTCGTCCTGATCAGGCCGCAGTCCAGCTCTCTCAAGATCGCGGGGGCGCTCAAGGATGCCGGCGTGATCCGGAGTCGTCTGGCCTTTCTGGCCGTCGCCGTCGCTCGTGGCACCTATCGACGCCTGCTCCCCGGGGAGTACGAGTTTGCCCCCGGGATCCCACTCTTAGAGATCATGCGCCGCCTTGAGCAGGGGCGAGGTCTTGTCCATCAGGTGACGGTTCCCGAGGGATACGCCGCCCTGCAGATCGCCGAGCTGCTTTCAGAGAAGGGGTTGGTGGATCGGGGTCGGTTTGTGAGCCTCGTCAGAGATCGAGCGATCCTGGAGCGGCTCAAAGTGGAGGGCGATTCGCTCGAAGGATACCTCTTCCCCGATACGTATCGCGTGGTCAAGGGCCTCAGCGAGGAAGCGATCATGCAGCGGATGGTCCGGCGGTTTCAAGAGGTATTCGGTCCCAAGGAACAGGCGCGCGCCAGGGAGCTGAAGATGTCGGTGCGCGAGGTCGTGACACTGGCCTCCCTCATCGAGCGGGAGGCGCATGTGCCCGAGGAGCGGCCACTCATTTCGGCGGTCTTCCATAACAGGCTGCGGCGAGGAATGCCGCTGCAATCCGATCCAACAGTCATGTACGGCCTTTCACGCTTTAGAGGCCGGCTGACCAAGGCGAACCTGCAGTCGCCATCCCCGTACAATACCTACCTTCGCCAGGGGCTGCCACCCGGGCCGATCGCAAATCCCGGGCGAGCGTCGATCATGGCCGCCCTCTATCCCGTGTCGTCACGGTATCTCTACTTCGTGTCAAAGAATGATGGGACTCATGCGTTCTCAACAAATCTGCGGGAGCACGATACGAGGGTGAGGCGGTATCAGATGGGTGGGGGAGGATGAGACGCAGCTCGGTGGCGATCGCCTTGGTGATGCTGAGCCTGCTCCTCGCCTCCTGCGCCGGAGAGCAGGCCGCGACGAAGCAAGCTCGGGCCGACAGCCAGTATAATCTCGGCCTCGCTCACCTGTCCGGTGGGGACGCCAAGCAGGCGATCGTTCAGTTCAGTCATGCGATCACCGAAGACCCCGATAACCCGACGCTTCACAATGCCCTAGGGCTGGCCTATCTGCTGGATCGTCGGATCGACCTTGCTACTGCCTCATTCCAAAAGGCGGTCCAGCTCGATCCGAAATTTTCAGACGCCTATAATAACCTCGGTTCGGCCTATGTCCAGCGAGCGAAGTACGATCAAGCGATCGAGGCCTTCAAGCGGGCACTGACAAACCCGGCCTACGTGACCCCGGAACAGGCACACCTGAACCTCGGGAATGTGTATGTCGTCAAGGGGCGGCTCGCCGAGGGGATCGAGGAGTTCAAGCGGGCGCTCGATGTGTCGCCCGATTTCGCCGAGGCTCACAACCGCCTGGGGTATGTCTACCTGGTGCAGGGGCGGGCGGAACTGGCGATCGCCGAGCTCACCTTGGCGCTGAAGCAGGCGCCGGAACTGGCGACTGCCCATCAGAGCCTTGGGTTCGCCCTCCTGCTGGCAGGCCAGAAAGAGCGGGCCAAGCAGGCTTTTCAGAAGGTGGTCGAATTGAGCCCCACGGGGGAGATGGCAGCCGAGGCAATGCGCCAGCTCAA
>CAZCMC010000257.1:0-2784 GCA_964499665.1 uncultured bacterium
CCGGCCGCTCGAACGCGGTCTGGAACGGCACGTCGAGGGTGCATTGGCCCTCGGCGATGGCGTGCAGTCGAAATCCGTAGATGCTGGTAAAGGGATACTCTGACAGGAGCAGTCGCAGCTCGGATTCCGTCGCAGCAAGAGCCATAAGCGCATTCCTCCGACAGTACCGTATGTCCGGGCTATCCCAAGGAGGTCAGATATGGACCCCCGCCTGTCACGGAACCGTCGCGGCGGACCCTCTTATCCGTGCCGGCTATTCGAGCGATTAGGCCGAACCTTTGTTCCCAGGGGAGCCGAAATGCTGATTAGCCAAACGACCTAATCACCATCATGCTGCCTGCACCAACGCCCTCCCGGCGCAACAGGGCCCCGACGGCGCCCGGGGTCTTACAGCCGTCCGCCTCCCGAACGATCTTCCGCTTGTACTCCACCGTGAATCGCCGGCGTGTCGCCTTCGCCACCACCTCCACCTCCACCAGTGCCATCTCCGTCGCGTTCATGGGCCTTCGATCCTTGCTCGCCCTCGACACTAAACTGCCTGGGGGGCACTGTCTCACTCATATTGGCAGAGAAGGTCGCGGCCCGCAACAGCTCTAGGACGAGGTCAGTATCTAATTGGCCACTCGAGAAGTCAAGGCGCTTCAAGCACTCTTACATGGTCATTGCGAGCGACTGAAAGGCCTGCCCTGAGCCCCGACGAAGGGAGCGCGGCAATCGCGTTCTTTGTGAGATTGCTTCGGTCACTGCGCTCCCTCGCAATGACGCCTCATCCGAGGCATGTGTGATGAAGTTACATAAGCGCCTTCAGCGCGTCGAGGGAGAGGAGTGCGCGGGGTGGGAGGAGGTCGCCAATGACACCAAGGAGCAGGTCGGCAAGAGATTGATGCCTGCGGAGCAGCCGCGCGAGGGCATTGGCGGCCATGGGTCGGCGGATGATGGCCTGGAGTGCGGCACTAAAGCGTTCCCTGGAGGCAATGGCCCCTCGTTGCTCGAGATCGAACCGATCCAGACGGGCCGGGCCGAGGCCTCCCTCGGCCAGGCCTGATGTAATCTCTTCGGCTGCCAGCTTTGCACTCTGGAGCGCATGATACACGCCCTCACCCGTAAGGGGGTCATAAAAGCCGGCCGCGTCGCCGATGAGCAGCGCCCCCGCCCTGGAGGTCTGCCTCGCCCGAAATGCCAATGGGCCGAGGCAGCGGACGCCTCCAGTTCGCCGCACGGCTTTGAGCGCAGTCACTGCGCGTGGAAAGTGGGCGAGCTCCCGATTGAATAGCTCTTCAATCCTTCCTTTCCACGGCAGCACACTGGTGTGATCCAGCACAATGCTGGCATTGATCAGTTCTTTGCCCACCGGGTTAAGAATGCAATACGATCCGTCGCCGACCGAAATCATGCCATGATCGCGTAGCTCGCATGAGCCCTCGTAGTAAGCCACCAATGCCATCCGATGCAGCGTAGGATGGGGCCGATGGAGGCCGAGGCGCCGCGCCACCACAGAGCCCCGGCCATCCGCCCCTACCACGAGCTGCCCTCGATAGCTCTCCGGGCCATGAGGCCCGATCCCGGTGACACCGCTAACGCGCCCACCTGCCCAGATGAGATCGGTCACCCGAAACCCCTCGAGACACTTTACTCCCCAGCGTCGAGCCTGTTCCACTAAAAGGGAATCGAGAACGGTCCTCGGAATCGAGAGCGCGTAAGGGCGTTCCCCGTTGCTCATTGCGGTAACGGGATACTCCGCCCTGAACGTGGTGCCATCGGGGGCGGTCACCGTCATTCCCCAAAGACGTTGCGCGCCGGCCTCTCGCACCCGGGTCAGAAGATCGAGCTGATCGAGCAGGCGCACGGTCCCCGGACTGAGGTAGTCGCCGCAGGTCTTCTCACGTGGAAAGGTCGCCCTATCCAGCAGGAGTGACTCGATGGATCGCTGGGCAAGAAGGCTGGCGAGGACCGAGCCCGCCGGGCCGGCACCGACGATGATCACCTGGGTCATCGTCGTGGCCTCACTGTCGTACCGCCCTCACCCTGAAGCGCACCATCACCTCGTCCTTCATCGAGATGAACAGGAACGAAGGGATCGGGATCTGGAAGGCGGAGAGGCGCAGGGGCACTTCCCCTTCTATCGAGAGGCTGTTGGGCGAAAGATGCGCCGTGGCCGGGATCACCAGTGAACTGGTCACCCCGTGAAGCGCAAGTGTGCCACGGAGGGCGGTGGCGTATCGATCGCTGCCGATCGATTCGATCTGGTCCACTCTGTCCAGGGTGAATAGGATCGCGGGATAACGATCGGTGTGCAGGTGGCTCGTTCGCATCGTCTCATCTCGGCGGTCCATTCCGGTGGTGAGGCTTGCGGCTTCGATTTGTACGCAGCCTTCAGCGTCGGTGGGCGGGGAGATCGTCGAAAGGCGGACTCGACCGGACAGCTTGCCGACGGTTCCGGCGAACGTATGGAGCCTGGCGTCGGCGTCGAACCAGATCTTGCTCTCGTGGGGGTCAAGTGAAAACAGCGGATGGTGATCGGCCCCCGGCCTGGCCGGTAGCTCGCAGGCCGCGAGCGTCGGGCCGGGAAGGAGCAGCCAGGCCAACAGGAGTATGCCGGGACGAAGGAGCTTCACGGTTCCCTCTCCCCGGCGCTAGGGATGCTCTCTTTGACTAGGGCGATTCGAAACCAGGGGTGGAGGTTGACGCTCACGTCACCCAGACCGGCCTCGGTCGCCATGTGGAGTAGCTCCTCCGGTCTGAACCCACGAAGGACCGACATCGGGCCGTCGTGGCGGGTCAAGC
>CAZCMC010000258.1:0-2776 GCA_964499665.1 uncultured bacterium
CAGCATTGTACGCGGACAGTTCCGCTTGTCAGACCGGGGTGAAGGCCAGGGGGAAGAACGCCAGCAAGACGTTCAGTTTTTCTTTGAAGCTCGAGAGGCTGACCTCGTTTTTCTTGGCATCCTTCAAGGTGAAGTCGGGTGCCGCCTCTCCGATTTCGAGCTGATGGATCATGCGCATCCTGCTCCTCCTTTCGCCCCCGGCGTGAGCCGGGGTTCATGTCTCATGTTCAGTATCGCTCGATCAGCGCCTTCACGATCACGCGACAATAGGGTCCTTCCTGCACCTTGCCCGCTCCTGGCCTATTTCCTCGACTGCCACGGGAAGTGAAACAGTCCTCGCATGCTCGGCCGCTCCTTCATGATTTTCTCCTGAAGCAACATGATCCCGTGGATCAGTTGCTCCGGCCTGGGCGGGCAGCCGGGAACGTAGACATCCACCGGAACAACCTCGTCCACCCCCTGCACGATGGTATAGGTGTTGAAGATCCCGCCACAGGCAGCACACGCGCCCATCGCGATGACCCACTTCGGGTCAGGCATCTGATCGTAGATTCTCCTGAGAACTGGGGCCATCTTGCGGCTTACGCGCCCGGCCACGATCATCAGATCAGCCTGACGGGGCGAGCCGCGAAAGACCTCGGCCCCAAACCGGGCGAGATCGAAGCGCGACGCACCCGTCGCCATCATCTCGATGGCACAGCAGGCAAGGCCGAAGCTCGCCGGCCAGATGGACGATTTCCGCGCCCAATTGACCAGACTGTCGAGTGTCGAGAGAAGAAGACCGCGCTCGAGCTCCGCTTCCTCGGCAGGCGTGACCTGCGCGTCAACCTGCATCGCCTTAGGTATCACTTTCTGCGTTACCATTACGAGGCCGGAACCTTCCCCTGAATGGTTTTCATGTCGATCCCTTCGAGCACGATTTCGTATCGAGGCGAGAGCGCCCTCAGGCGCCTGACATTCTCGATCACCTCCGCGGCCACGAAGTCCACCTCGTCAGCGGTGTTCCCTCGCCCGAGGCCGAAGCGTATGCTGCTGTGGGCGAGCTCGTCCCGTAGCCCGATCGCCTGCAAGACATAGGAGGGCTCCAGTGTGGCGGAGGTGCACGCCGAGCCCGAAGAAACGGCGATCCCCTTCAGCGCCATAAGGAGCGATTCCCCTTCGACGAACTCAAAGGAAACGTTCAGGTTGCCCGGGAGTCGCTCGGTCGGGTGGCCGTTGAGGTGGATGGCCTCGAGCTGAGTCCAAAGGGCGCCGCGAAGACGCTCGCGGAGCGCCGTAAGACGGGCAGGCTCCGTCGAGAGCTCCCGCTCGGCGAGGGCGCAAGCGGCGCCGAACCCGACACACCCCGGAACGTTCAGGGTCCCCGATCGCCGGCCTTTCTCGTGGCCCCCCCCGTCCATCTGTGGGACGAGTCTGACCCTGGGCTTGCTCATCCTGACGTACAGCGCGCCCACCCCCTTTGGGCCGTAACACTTGTGCGCCGAGGCCGAGAGAAGATCCACCTGCCAGTCGTCCACGGACAGAGGGAGCTTCCCGACATACTGGACAGCGTCGGTGTGGAAGAGGACCCCGTGGCGCTTGGCGATCCGGCCGATCTCGGCCAGTGGCTGGAGCGTCCCGATCTCGTTGTTGGCGGCCATGATCGAGATGAGGATCGTCTCCTTCGTGATCGCCCGCTCAACGTCGGCGGGATCGACCCTGCCGCTTCGGTCCACAGGGAGATAGCTGACCCTGTAGCCCTCCCGCTCTAACCGCCGACAGGAGTCAAGGACGGCGTGATGCTCGATCTGGGAGGTAATGAGGTGTCGCCCCTTCTCTCGATAGGCGGCAGCGACGCCCTTGATGGCAAGGTTGTCCGACTCGGTGGCGCCACTCGTCCATACGATCTCGGCGGGCTTACACCCAAGGAGGTGGGCGACCTGGACGCGGGCCTGCTCCACCGCCTCCTCGGCCGCCCATCCAAACTGGTGGTTGCGGGAGGCCGCGTTGCCGAAGTGCTCGGAGAAGTAGGGACGCATCGCCTCGAAGACCTCAGGGGCGACGGGGGTCGTCGAGTGGTGGTCCATATAGATCGGGAGGGTGACGGTCGTGGGCTTCATGACGCTGCAATCAGGGCCTGCATCGGCAGAGGAACCTCTTTCATCGACGTAATCGTGTCGCACCGACAGCAGACCTCCCTTGATGGTTTCAGTGGGCACCCATTGCACACCTGCAGGATCTCCATGGTCCGCCTGATCGATTCTTGCGTCTGACGATAGGCGGCGACCCGCGCCCCAATCTCCTCTAGCTGCCGCTCCAAGATCTCAATGATCTCGGGAGCCGCCTCAGCACCAGTTTCAGCCCTCGCTCGCTGATCCAAGAGCCGCCTGATCTCACCAAGGGGGGTTCCCAACATCTGCAGGCTCTTAATGAACTGAATGGTTTTGCAGTCATCCGGGAAGTACAGGTGAAACCCGCCTTTCGTCCTCGCGGAGTGATTGATGAGTCCGATCTGTTGATAGTAGCGGATCGTCCGCAGCGTAGTGCCGGTCCGTTTCGCCAACTCACCGATTTTTAGCAGGCCATCCTCTGCCATGCTCGCATTCCCTCTGCCTTACATTCCCTGCCCGCGTGCCTCGTGCATTTCAGGCCACTCCCAGACAGAGTATAAGGAACCATGACGTGACTGTCAATTTGTATAACCGTTCGTGTAGGTGATGTTCCAAAGCTCGAGGAGTGCAAACCACGCCTGCGCGATCTTGAGCGTTGACAAGCTGTCTATTTTCTACGATCCTGA
>CAZCMC010000259.1:0-2749 GCA_964499665.1 uncultured bacterium
GAGGTGATTCGGTGCGGTGGTGGGGGCGACAGCGCGGCACGAAGATAGCCGAAGAACAGTCTCTGCGAATTGTGTTCTTCGTCTCCAGCATGATGTTCGTCGTGGTCACCGGCTGGGCGGTCTGGAACGAAGAAGCAACACGTCGTCCCTGGAAAGAGTACCAGGCCGAGTTCAATCGCCTGGAGTATCAGCAGGTCTCGCAGGAACTGGCCGCGGAGAGGTCCAAGCTCGACAGCCCTGAGGCCCGAGCCGCCCGCGCGAAACTCCAGGGGGATGTACAGGCGGCGCAGGCGCGCTTGGCCGGACCCGAGGTTGCCAAAGCGCAGAAGCTCCTCGCGGCACGGGAGGCCGAGTACGCCGACGTGAACATGAGGGGCCAATTTGTCAAGAGCGAGCTGGACGAGGCATTGTACTGGGTGGAGCACGCGATCTATGAGAAGAAAGATACGAAGGGACCCAAGGCCAAGGTAGCCAATCTAGAGAACAAGTTGCATGAGATTACGCCAAAGGTGGAGGCCCTGGGCGCGAGGGTAGATCAAGCTCAGGCGGAGGTGAAGCGGTTTCGGGCCGACGTTGAGAAGATCCAGGCCAAGATCGACGAACTGGTCGCCCCGGTCACCGCCTTAGAGCGGCGGCTGGCCTCGATCAAGGGCCGCTCCCCTGAGGTGAAACAGGTTGTGGTGGAGGGCCTGGCGATCAACGAGTTCAAGGAGCCGATCCTGACCGTTGACCGGTGCACCACCTGCCATCTTGGGATCGATCGGGATGGATTCGAGCAGATGAAGCAGCCGTTCCGCACGCATCCGAACCGGGAGGTGCTGTTCGGAAAGCATCCCATCACTCGTTTCGGCTGCGTATCGTGCCATCAGGGCCAGGGCCCAGCACTAGAGGTTGATTCCGCACATGGTGAGGTGAAGCACTGGGAGCGTCCGCTGCTCCGGGGTAGCTCCGTTCAGGTCTCCTGTCGCACATGCCATGTTGAGGAGAGGGAACTCCCGCTGGCGCCCGTCTATTCGCAGGGCAGGCAGATGGTGGAAGAACTTGGCTGCTTTGGCTGCCACAACCTGCCGGGATTCGAGAAGGCCCAAAAGGTGGGGCCGGACCTCACCCGGATCGCGAGCAAGGTCGATCCGAGTTGGTTATTTCGCTGGATCAAAGAGCCGAGGGGGTACCTGCCGAAGACGAAGATGCCCAATTTCGGGCTTTCTGATGAGGACGCCTTGAACGTCGCATCCTATCTGCTCGGCGCGTCTCAGCCGATGCTGGAATTGCGGGGCGCGTTCAGGGCCGGCGGGTCCGTCGAGCGCGGAAGAGAGATCGTCAGCAAGATCGGCTGCCTCGGCTGCCACCGGATCGCCGCCATCGAACCGAAGGGTCAGCCTTCGGAGGCTGCGTCCGCTGTGTCAGCGAGCAACTCTGGCGCAACGCCGTCGGAGGGTGAGACGGGGGCGCCGGCCGTGGCGGTCGGAGAGCAGGCCTCAAAACCTGCGAGGGCACGGCTGACGGCGCCGCCGCCGGCGCCGGAGAATCAGGACTTCGCACCCGACCTCTCGAAGATCGCCAGCAAGGTACATGCAGACTGGCTCTTCTCCTGGGTGAAGAATCCAAAGCACTTCCGGCCGACGACACGGATGCCCAGCCTGCGCCTCTCTGACGACGAAGCCAGGGCCGTGACCGCCTTCCTGATGACGCTGGGGCAAAAGCGGCCGATCGCGGGCCTGGATCAGGAGGTGAAGAAGGCCGAGCGGATCGCCGCGGGGGAACGTCTCATCAGGAAGCGGGGCTGTTTCGGATGTCACGACATCAAGGGCTTTGAGACGGCTGAGAAGATCGCGCCGGATCTCAGCAATTATGGCCACAAGCGGTTGCTTGAGTTGTTTTTCGGCGAAGCGGTGCAGGTCAAACAGACCTGGGAGGACTTCACCTTCTGGAAGCTGAAAAGCCCGCAGATCTATGCCACCGAGCGTGTAGAGCAGTTGATGCCGAATTTCGGCTTCACCGACGAGCAGGCCAAGACGCTACGGGTCTTCCTGAAGAGCATGAGCACCCAGCGACCGCAGGTGCAGTTCGAGCGGAAGCTCTCTGATGAAGAGCTTGCCATCCAGAATGGAAGGGGCCTTGTGAAGCGCTACAACTGCAACGGCTGCCACGTCATCGAGGGCCAGGGCGGCGCGATTGCCGCCTTCTACGCCGACAAGACCAAGATCCCGCCGCCCCTTGAGGCGGGGGCGTTGCATGAGGGCGAGAAGGTCCAGGCCACCTGGCTCTACCAATTCCTGGGGCGACCGACGCCGCTCAGGCCCTGGCTTGAAGTCCGGATGCCGACCTTCGGTCTCGGCATCGAGGACGCCACGACCTTCACGAGGTATTTCGCGGCCATGGGCAAGCAGCGGGTTCCCTATGAGTACGTCTCGCTGCACGAGCCGCTCACGGAGCATATGAGGGCGGGTCGCCTGTTGATGTCGAAGGACTATTTTGACTGCTTCAGTTGCCACCAGCAGGGCGATAAAAAGCCCGAGGGCCCGCCGGAGGGGTGGGCGCCGGATCTGAGCCTGGCCAAGCGCCGCCTGCGACCGGTCTGGATCGCCAAGTGGCTGAAGGATCCGCAGAAGATCCAGCCCGGGACCAAGATGCCGAGCTACTATCCGGGCGGTCCGGACGATGTCCTCGGTGGCAAAGAGGACCGGCAGATCCAGGCCATCACTGATTACCTGATGCACCTGGGCGAACGGTGACCCGTATCCTCGAT
>CAZCMC010000260.1:0-2743 GCA_964499665.1 uncultured bacterium
GGGTGCGGCCCCGGAGGCCGCGCCTTGCTATGCTCGTTTCTTGGCCCGCCACAGTTGCACACAAACTGTAGGTTGAATTATAGCAAACGCCATAAATGTTGTTTCATTGTCATTGCGAGCGACCAACGGGAGCGTGGCAATCTCGCCGCTTTTGGGATTGCTTCAGTCACTTCGTTCCTTCGCAATGACACCCCATTTAATGCGTTTGTAATAGTTGGAGGCGCACTAGTCGTCTCGGTAGGGACAGATAAGATGGAAGGGGGAGGACGGTGAGTCAGCGGCGGCGGTATTCGATCAGTCTCGTGGCCGAGATGTTTGATATCCACCCCCAGACCCTTCGGACCTATGAGCGGGAGGGCCTACTCCGGCCGGCCCGCACCGGCGGCAACACGCGAGTCTTCTCTCAGACAGATGTGGAGCGGATCGAACTGATCCTCCGGCTCACCAAGGAACTGGGCGTCAACCTGGCCGGTGTGGAGGTGATCCTGAATATGCGGGACCGGATAGACGCGATGCAGCGCCAGGTCAACGGCCTGCTCAAGGCGATGGCAGAACGGTTCGACGCGGAGATGAAGGAATGGGGGGACCGGGAGGAGGAGGGGCTCGTTCCTGTCGGCAGACGCGGGCTGCTCCGCCGCAGCCATCCTTGAGGGCCGGCGATCCATCGGCCTGACGGTGGCCGGGTAGTGGGTCAGTTTGAGACTTGCAAGTCATTGCGCGACAGGAGCTCAGATTCTTCGCTCCGCTCAGAATGACACTAGCGAGACTTGTCATCCTGAACGAGGTGAAGGATCTCTGGCAAACTGACCCAATACCGGGGGCCGACCCCGCTTGACAGGAAACAAAAGTTCGACTACGATTGAAGTGTGACATAGCGGTGGATGGAACACCGTCTGCCGGAACGATCGAGGAGGGAACATCGATGAACAATATGCTGAAAACCACAGCCCTATTGGGCCTGCTGACCGGCCTGCTGATTATAATCGGAGGGTACTTCGGCGGGACCCAGGGGATGTGGGTCGCCTTTATCTTTGCGTTCCTGATGAACTTCGGGTCCTACTGGTTCTCGGATAAGATCGTCCTGGCGATGTACCGCGCCAAGCCGGTCAGCGAGGCAGAGGCCCCTGACCTGCACAGAATCGTCAGGGGGTTGGCCCAGCGGGCCCACATGCCTATGCCCCGCATCTATATCATCCCAACCGACGCCCCCAACGCCTTTGCAACCGGGCGGAATCCGGAGCACGCGGCCGTCGCCGCCACCGAGGGCATCCTGCGAATCTGCAACGAGGAAGAGCTGGAAGGGGTGCTGTCCCACGAGTTGGCACATGTGCGGAATCGGGACACGCTTATCAGCACCGTTGCCGCGACGCTCGCCGGCGTGATCGTGATGCTGGCGCGAATGGCGATGTGGATGCCGTTTTTCGGCGGGGGCAACCGGGACGAGGAAGACCGGGGAGGAGGCGGGGCGCTCGGATTCCTGTTCCTGGCGATCCTGGCGCCTATCGCGGCCACGCTGATCCAGTTGGCGATCTCTCGCTCTCGCGAATTTCAGGCCGATGAGACCGGCGCTCAACTGACCCACAAGCCGAACGCATTAGCCTCGGCCTTGCAAAAGCTCGAGGTCGGGGCCCACCGTCTGCCGATGAATGCCAACCCCGCCACCTCGCACCTGTTTATTGTGAACCCCCTCAGCGGACAATCGCTGTTTAAGCTCTTCTCTACCCACCCGCCCATCGAGGAGCGAATCGCCCGGCTCCGCGCCATGCGGGCCTGAAGAGGCCAGGCTACGGCATAGCACTGTGAAACCTTCGATTCCAAGGCCCGCCCTGCGGGCCTTTTTTTCTCTCTTGATCGTGATCTCCCTCGCCGCCTGCGCGTCATCAGGCCCGAAGGGCGAGGCGGTGCTTCGGCCTGGGCCGCAACGTCTACCCACCATGCGGGCTCAGGGGGACCTCGTCATTGCCACCCTTCAGGGCGCAGCCGTGACCGTTCAGCCGCTGACGCGCGAGGGGCTTGACACCTATTACTCGCGGCGGCCATCCCTGGTGAATCCATTCAAGATGCTCCCGAAGGGCGCCAATCGTCCCCTCGCCTTCAACGTGCGGATCCAGAACATTGGCCGAGACCGTGTCAACTTCGATCCTAGCCAGGCGCTGTTGGTGGACCAGCAGGATCGGCGCACGGCCGCGTTCTCCTACGATGAACTGTACAGCATCTTTTCCGAAATCGATCAGCCGGACCGGGCGTTGCAGGCGCTCCAAGAGACCGTTCTGACCAACTTCCTGGTCATCCCCCCGAAGATCGACCGGGCGGGCCTTCTCCTCTTCCCGCGCCCCGAGCCCGAGGCAAAGGTGGTGATACTCGACATGGGTTCCTTCTATGTCGGGTCCGTCGAACAACTGCTGCTGTTCGAGTTCGAGATCCACCGTGCCCCTTGAACCCGGCGCGAGAGCCTTGCCCTCCTTCTCCCCCACCAGGTCAATCGATAGCTCCTGACCCTTCCCTCGTGCGCGCCAATTGTCATTGCGAGGAGCCTCGCGACGAAGCAATCAATATTGTCCAGGCACTCTGAGTAGTACCCCCGGCGTCTATCACCCCAAGGCGAATAATCCAATTGACACGTCACAGCGGTAGGCGTAGCTTCTCGGTAGTCAAACCGGCTACCAATCGAATGGGTCTCCACGGCGTAATGATTCCCGGAGCAGTTGATTGTTCAGATTGAATCTGTCTACTGGGTCACAAT
>CAZCMC010000261.1:0-2704 GCA_964499665.1 uncultured bacterium
TCTCCGGGTCAACAATAGCAGATCGCAACCCCCGTTTCAACTGAGCCCGCTTTCGTCGCAGGCGTTTTCCTTGCCACTGGATAGAACCTCGTGTAAGCTGGAAAGGCACACGACTGAAAATCGTTGGTACAGAGAGTTCAAGGAGCCCGAGATGGCTGAGGATTCAACCCGAAAGCTCTTGAAGGTGTTCGGTGTAGCGGTTACCGACTTCGAAGACCGATGTCTGCAGATCGCCCAACAGGCTCGGGACGCGGCAGACCAGGGCGGCGACCCGACGGCCTTCCTCCCTTTCTTGGAGGGGCTAGTGCGATCGACCTCAGAGGTCTCGAAACGGTGGATGGAGGTCACCCAGTTCATCGTCGAGCAGCAGAACAGGACGCATGCCGAGGTGCTGGGCCTTTTGGAAGAGCTCAGGAAGCGGAGGGGTCTTTCGACATGACAGAGGGTCCGGCACGAGCCGATCACGCGATCCTGGAGCAGGTCAGGGCCGCAGTGGGGGCGATCGACGGAGCGCTCCGAGGGATCGTGAGCTTTCTCACCCCTCTGAAACCGACCTTGAGAAACGAGCTGATCCAGCTCCTGGGCGAACACGTGGAACGGGCTAGAATAGCCAAAGAGTCGCTGGAAAGGCTGCTCGCGGATCTGGAGCGGCAGAACGAAGAGTGAGCGCGCGGCGGACGCTGGGCGATTTGCTGCAGATCTTCGCCGGCTTCGAACGGCGTGCCCTCGAGCTGTACAGGTACTTCGCTCAGGTGTTCGCCGCCCACCCGACAGCCGGGCGAATCTGGCGGGCGATGTCCGATGCAGAGGCGGGACATTTTGCGGTCCTCCGGTTGGCCGAAGACCGACTCCCTGCCGTGGGCAGCACGACAGAGGGTGACCGACGCTTCGATGAAGGACATCTCGATGAGTGGGAGTCCACGATCAAGGAGCTCGAGGCGAAGGGAAGGCGCCCCGAAATCGACCCGGCCGAGGCTGCAGAGATCACCCTGACGTGGGAGCGGGAGGAGTTGCCTCGACTGTTGGCTCTGCTGGCCGATCTCCCGGAACCGGCCCGTCAGCGTACTGCGGCGGGATTAGTCGAGGGCGCCGAGGAACATCTGTGCTCTCTGAAAGAGCTGTTGAAGGCGGTAGGATCTGATCGTCTGCTGCCAGAGGTCTCGCGGATTGAAGAATCGCTGTCGCACCTGAGACGTCTGGCTGCAGGATAGCCCTTTGACTCCTGACCCTTGCCCATGAAGTCGATCATCGAACGTTTTACAGGCCAGCGTGTCATCGTGCATATCACGGCGAATTGGCGGATCGTTGGAACGATCATCAGTGTACAGGAAGGCGCTGTTGAGCTGGCAGATGAGAAGGGCGCTTCCCTCTTCGTCAGCGCAGCCTCAATCGTCGCCATTGAGCCATATCGGGTCAAGGACGGCTCCGGCCATTATATCTGACTCGCTATGGTTCTGGGGAAGAGCTGATGGAGGAACTATGGAGGCCGGGAGAATCGACGCGCTAAAAGGGATGCTGGAAAAGAGCCCGAAGGATGCGATGCTCCACTATTTCTTAGGGAATGAGTACTTCAAGGTAGGAAGATATGGTGAGGCGATTGAGGCGATTCGGACGTATCTGAGTCTTGCTGAGGACGAAGGGGCCGCTTACAGAACCCTTGCGCAATCCTTAGAACGAATCGGGAAGATTTCAGAGGCGCAGCTCGCCTACCGGCAGGGGATAGATGCAGCCAGCCGGTACGGGCACCCCGGGATGGCGGCGGAATTCGAAGCGGCGCTCAAAGAACTTGCGTGATATTCGAGCCCGGTGTCTTCCCTCGGCCGGGCCAGGCTTAGTCGTAGACCTCCTTCAGCTTCTTCAGGATCGCTTTCCCCCGGACCACCACCTCGTCCCGCTGGTTCGTGCACCGCAGGCCAACCGTGAGCACGCCGCGCTCGTCGAGCTCCTCGATGACACCCGTCGCGGTGATCCGGTCACTCGCCCGGACCGGGGCGGTGAACTCCATCTCCTGCTGGAGGTAGACGCACCAGGGGCAGAGCTCGGCGAGCACCCCGGAGAAGAGGCTCGCGGTGTGAAACCCGTGGGCGATCCGCCCCTTGAAGCGGGTCTTCTCGGCGAGCGCCTCGTTGAAGTGGAGGGGATTGAAGTCGTTGGAGAGGAAGCCGAAGTAGAGGGTCCCGGCATCCGTCATCGTCTTGGTGTGCGTGAGGGTCTTGCCCACATACAGGTCGGCCGCCGTGGGCGGCCGGGTCCCCGTACCATAGCCATTCAGCTCGACGCCGTACAGGGATGCGAGCAGCCGCCCAAAAGCCTCCGGGGTCTCCCGTTGCCAGTCCAGGATCCCGGTCATCAACTTCTCAAACACGAGCATCGGACCGAACGCCCAGTTAGCCCACGCCTCCGTGAGCTGTCTCATTGCGCCCCTCCTCTTGGGTGAGAACGACAACCGGTGCTCTTGACCCAATGATTACGCGAACACGCCGCGCGGAGTCTATGCGGGGAAGGCCCTCACGTCAAGAAAAAAGAGGATGCCCCACCCAACCGCCAGGCGATCTCAGAGTTCAGCCGCGACCAAGGTCTCTGTCGCCTGGACCCCTTGGATCCCGCGAATCTGGCCGATCACCATCCTGGAAAGGGCCGGGATGGTCTTTGACTCGACTTGAACGATCGCGTCCCACCGGCCGAAGACAGTGATCACGTCCTT
>CAZCMC010000262.1:0-2700 GCA_964499665.1 uncultured bacterium
GAGCTGACCAAGGCGGCCCAGATTATCAGCCAGCGAGAGATCCGCCCCTTCGAGATGTACCTTTTCATCGCTGTAGTCTACTGGATCTGCACTTACAGCATGTCCCGCTTCAGCCGACGACTGGAAGTCAGGATGTCCCCGGAACAAGCCCCCACCTTGGCCCATTGAAGACTGCCCATTCTTCAACAAGGTTTCTCCGACCCGGACCTTTGCGACTTTCGTGTTGACACCGAGGCTAAAGAAAGCTATCAAGCTATCCTAACCATAGAAGGGGGGATCAAAGATGAAGGCCTGGATGATCACCGTAATCCTCCTGATCGGGGTAGCGCTCGGTGTCAGTGGCACGATCCTCGCCCCGAAACTCGCCGACCCGTATCTGCCGCAATCGTTTCGAGCAAAGGCCGAGGTCGTCGAGGGGGAGGTAGATCGGAAATTGCGAGAGCAGGATCGCCTCCTTCTGACGGTCCAGACGTCGCAGGGAACTGTCCTCGCAACCTTCAAGCAAAAGGTGGCGGAGATCGATCTCCTCGTCCAAAAGGGCGATACGGTGACGCTGGCCCTCCGTCGGTACGAGCCGTTCGTGGAGGACCCAACAATCAAACGGGTCAGAAAGCTGCAACCCACAAAGCCGGAAGCCGCAAAGCAGGAACCGACACCTCGGCCGAAGGCGGGTGAGCCTTCGCCTCCCGACACCGGAGGAGCAAGCGCGTACTAAGAGCTTATCCGTAAATAGGATTCCCCCCCTTTCTAAAGGGGGGTGAGGCGGGATTTTCCCAAGGCGTCCCAAGGCAAATCCCCCTAGTTCCCCCTTTTTCAAAGGGGGATTCGAAAGCTATGAATTATTTAAGGATAACCTCTAAGGATTGCTTCGTCCCACTAAGAAGGGGCTCGCAATGACACTTAGGATTTTACCTTAGGAGCCCGGCGTGAGCCGTCGCATCCCACCGCTGCTGATCGGTTTCGCCGTGGCGTGCCACGTCTGGCCAGGGCCGACGTGCGTGAGGCAAGCGGCAGCGGAAAGTGAACAACAGGCCCTCGTGGCGGAGGGCGGGCGACTGTGGACGCAGTCGCCCGATCCGAGCAATCCGGTCGCGTGCGCCACCTGTCACCGTGACCCCGCCAAGACGCGCGGGTGGGCTGCCAGCTTCCCGAAATTCAAGCCGCTGCCGCCGCCACACAGCCGTGTCATGACACTGCTCCAAGCGAACGCCGAGGCCGTGGAGCGCCACTACCGGCTTGCAGACCCGCTCCCTGCGGCGACTGCGATCACAGCATTCTTGACCGCACAGGCGGCGGGCGTCCCGATCTCGCCTGGCATCAGCGCCGGCCAGCCGGTCTTCCCGGCCCGGATGCAGGCACTCGCGGGAAGCGTCCTTCGCGGGAAACAACTTTACGCCGGCCGGTGCGGCCATTGCCACAAGCCGTTCAATCTGGCGCC
Organism: uncultured bacterium; assembly: GCA_964499665.1. GTDB lineage: Bacteria > Methylomirabilota > Methylomirabilia > Methylomirabilales > Methylomirabilaceae > Methylomirabilis. The sequence continues at coordinate 1,439 of CAZCMC010000262.1, forward strand.
GTCTACAACGGCCTTCCCCCGCGCGGAGGGTGGGCGCGCCGAGTCGCTCGAACTGTTCCTCGAGGGTCACCGGCCGCTTCAGCCGTCGCTGGCGTGGGACGGACAGGCTACGGCGGATATCATGGCGTACCTGATGTCGCAGGCGGCCGGTCGCCCTATCGGTCACCACACATATCAGGCCTCAACGGAAGGAAAGGAGGGATCATGATCCGGGTTATCTGCTTCGCTGGTCTCGCGTCCTTGATGGTGGCACTCGCAGGTCCACTCGATGCAACCGCCGCGACAGTCATCATGGGTACCGTCAAGAACGAAGCCGGTAAGCCGCTGCCCGGGCTCGCGCTTCTCGAAAAAGGGGAAATCCATAACAACGTGTGGGACCGGGGCACGCTGGTGGGCGCCGACGGCCGCTTCAGGATCGAACTGCCGACCGGCGGCCAGTACGGCCTGCACGTCTACTCAAGCGGGTACATCTACTCGCCGGAAGCGGTGAAGGTGGAGACCGGGAAGACGTTGGAGGTCAAGGTCGTCCTCGATCCCGAGCCGATGCGGGCCAACACTCCGATGATCAAGAAGGCAGGATTCTTCCCTTGGGAGGCGCGGCAAGGGAAGGTGACCTTCGTGAAGGTGGACGTCGAGGACCCGAACGGCGACCTGGGTCCCCAGGTCTTGGCTTTGAACGCGGCGACGGGGCGCGCCTACGCCATGAACCATCCGACGCGGATCACGGATCTCAAGGCCAATTTCCCGAATGGGGTCTACCAACTTGAGGTGGACACTTCGAAGGGGCCGATCAACCCGCGCGACTGGCACTTCGTGGTCGCCGACCATCAGTGCAACACGACCGACATCCTCAGCTTCCCACACGAGCCGAAACCGCAGAAGGTGATCAAGGTTGCCAAGTAGCTCGCTCAGCCAGAGTCCGCTTCCTGGGAGGAATCATTCGGTGAAAAATCCCCCTCTGTCATTGCGAGGCCGATACAATCGGCCGAAGCAATCCAACCGTTCTGAAAGAACCAATTACAGATTGCTTCGGTCGCTTTGCTCTCTCGCAATGACGGTTGGGTGGTCTCGCTCCCTCGCAACGACCCTTCTCTTGGGACGTTCGTATTACTCGCTGACGTTTTTTTCAGCTTTGCGGAGGGAGTCGATGAAGCTGGCGACGGTGGGCGAGAGCTGCTTCTGCTTGCGGTAAATGATCCCCACGGGGCGCACGAGGTCGGGGATCCCCAGCGGGACGGCGGCCAGGCTGCCGATGCCGACCT
>CAZCMC010000263.1:0-2690 GCA_964499665.1 uncultured bacterium
GAGGCGCGGCTTCCGGCTTGTCACTACAGCCGAAATCGGCTAAGATGGCTCGGCTAAAGAAGGAGCGCGATGTCGGCGAAGTCGGAAGAGCGACCAAGAGACAATGCTTCCGAGCTGGAACGGCTCAGACAGGAATGCGGCGATCTGCGCTCTTCTCTTGAGTCGATGCGGATCTACTATGAGGACCTTCTGGGAAGCCTGCAGGATGCCATTGTCGTCGTCGATTCGGGCGGGCGAATCCGTTCGGTCAATCAAGCGGCCGAGGAACTGATCGGTCTCTCGGCTCAGCCGCTGAATGACCGACCCTTCGAGCAGGCGTTTCCACACGATCGACCGCTGCAAGAGCTTGTGCGAAAGACCCTGGACAGCGGCCGGACCCGCACCGATTTCGATGCTCGGCTCACCAGATTAGACGGTTCCCAGGTCGTCGTGAGTGCTGTCGGCTCCCTGATTCGTGACGCCAGGGGGGAGGCGAGGGGCGTTGTCCTGGCCCTGCGGGACCAGACACGGATCAGGGATCTGGAGGAGCGCCTCTCGCGCTCCGACCGCCTGGCAGCTTTGGGAACGGTGGCCGCAGGGGTGGCCCACGAGATTCGAAATCCCCTGGCGGGGCTCAGGGGCGCGGCCCAGTTGCTGGAGGGCGAAAGCGACTTCCCCCCCGCCTTCAAAGAGTACACCTCCGTCATCATCAAGGAGGTCGATCGACTTGCGGCCATCGTTGAGACACTCCTCTCGTTCGCCAGTCCCCGAGCGCCGGTCCTCCGTCCGTGTAACCTCCACCAGATTCTTGACAGCCTTCTGTTCCTGGAGCAGGCTCCGCTGCGCGACCGCGGCGTGAGCGTCCAGCGGGTGTACGATCCCCAGCTCCCGGAGATCCTCGCCGATCCGGCTGAAATCCGCCAGCTCTTCCTTAACCTGATACGAAACGGCGTCGAGGCGATGCCGGGTGGGGGGGAGCTGACCCTTCGGACCAGGTACGAGCGCTCCTCTCAGCGGTGCGGAGGCCTTTCGGTCGCAGTGGCGGAGATCATCGATCAGGGAGCCGGATTCGATCCCGAGATCGAGCGCCACCTGTTCACGCCCTTCTTTACGACGAAGGAGGGTGGGACCGGACTCGGGCTGGCCATCTGTCTCCGGATCGTTGAAGACCATGGGGGCGCCATGGAGGCCGCGAGCCAACCAGGGAAGGGCAGCAGTTTTCGCGTGATGCTTCCCCTGGCGAAACAACCGGGGCCAGCTCCGCAAGAAGGGCTTAGACCGTGATGGGGCCCAAAAAGATCCTCGTGGTGGATGATGAGGAGAGCATCCGGTGGGCTCTCCGTAAGGCGCTGGAGCGTGAGGGCTACCGCGTCGTGCTGGCCTCTGATGGGGCCGAGGCCCTCGCGCGGGCAACCGAATCAGGGATCGATCTGGTGCTCATGGACATCAAGATGCCGGGCTCGGATGGATTAGAGACACTCACCCGGATCAAAGAGGCCCGCCCCAACCTTCCGGTCATCATCATGACAGCCTTCGGCACGCTACAGGCGGCGGTTCAGGCAATGAAGCGCGGGGCGTACGACCATATCACGAAGCCGTTCGACTTCGATGAGCTGTTGATTCTTGTGCGGCGTGCCTTCGAGGTCCACGATCTCACCGAACAGGTGGCCCGGATGGAGGGGGGCCGAGGCCAGGCCTTTGACTTCGAAGGTGTGGTGGGTCTCTGCCCGGCCATGCAGCAGATATTCAAGCTGGTCGGGAAGATGGCATCGAGTGACCTCACTGTGCTGATCAGGGGGGAGAGCGGGACCGGTAAAGAGCTGCTGGCAAGGGCGATTCATTACAATAGCCGCCGCCTCGCGCGCCCGTTCGTGGCCGTCAACTGCGCCGCCATTCCCCGGGACCTTTTGGAGAGTGAGCTGTTTGGCCACGAGAAGGGCGCATTCACCGGAGCCAGCGCGTTGCGGCGCGGGAAATTCGAGCTGGCAGAGGGCGGGACGCTCTTCCTCGATGAGATCGGGGACATGGACCTTGGGCTTCAATCCAAAATCCTGCGCGTGCTCCAGGAGCGCCAGTTCGAGCGCGTGGGCGGCGAGCGGCCACTCTCCGCCGATGTCAGGGTCATCGCCGCCACAAACCAGGACCTCGAGACTGCGGTCGCGCAAAAGAGCTTTCGAGAGGATCTCTACTACAGACTGAATGTGGTGGGCATCAACCTCCCCCCGCTCAAGGGGCGACGCGAGGACATCCCACTTCTCGTGAGCCACTTCCTCCGTCTGTTTGCCGAGGAGCAGGGGGAGGAACCAAAGACGGTGTCGCCCGAGGCGCTGGAGCTGATGCTCGCATACGATTGGCCCGGAAACGTGCGGGAACTGGAGAATGCGGTCAAGCGCGCTTGCGTGCTCGCCGCGACCTCTTTGATCCTTCCTGAGCACTTGCCGGCGGCCCTCGCGCGATCGGAGGAGAGCGGGGCGGGCAGCGGTTCGTCCTTTGAGCGAATGTTCCATCAGGCGATCGGGGCAGAGATGCAGAGACTCAAGGAGGAAAGGGATGGGCAGATTTACCCTCACTTCCTCGTGGCCCTTGAGCGACCCCTGCTGTTGCAGGTTCTGGAGCGGACTCGCGGGAATCAACTCCGAGCGGCCGAGCTACTCGGGATCAATCGGAACACACTACGAAAGAAACTACGGGAACTTGGAATCAGACCCGTT
>CAZCMC010000264.1:0-2677 GCA_964499665.1 uncultured bacterium
ATGTCCAGTCGCTCCCCCTGACTCCAGAGGATGGCGCGCTCGATGACGTGGCTCAGTTCCCGAACGTTGCCAGGCCACGGATACTCCAGAAGGTTACGTGCTGCCTCGTCGCTGGCACCCCGGACCACCTTTCCGTATTTGGCGTTGAACTTGTCGATGAAGTGGTTGGCGAGCAGCAGGATGTCCTCGCCACGCTCTCGCAATGGTGGAAGGTCGATTGTGATGACGACAAGCCGATAGTAGAGATCCTTCCTAAACCGATCGCCCTTCACCTCGCGTTCGAGATCGCGGTGCGTCGCGGCCACGATCCTGACATCCACCCGCCGATCCCGGAGCCCCCCGATCCGCCGGACCACCTGCTCCTCGATTGCACGGAGCAGCTTCCCTTGAAGTGGGAGTTCGATATCCCCCACCTCGTCGAGGAAGAGGAAGCCCCCTTCGGCGGCCTCGAAGAGGCCCATCTTCGACTCCTTGGCATCTGTGAACGCTCCTCGTTCGTAGCCGAATAGCTCGGCTTCCATCAACGTGGCGGGCAGGGCCGTGCAGTTAATCTCGATGAATGGGCGCGATGCCCGGCGGCTTTGGCTGTGGATGGTACGCGCCACCAATCCCTTTCCGGTTCCGGTCTCTCCGGTGATGAGAATGGGCGGGGTCTCCTCAAGGGAGGCGATCTGCTGGACCCGCGCGATGATCTCCCGAATCGCCTCACACTTCCCGATGATCCCCTTGATCGGCAGTCCTCGGACCTCGCGCTGCCTGTAATAGGAGAGTTCCTGCTTCAAGCGCGAGGTCTCAAGGGCCCGGTCGGCCAGGAGCTTGAGCTCCTCCAGATCGACCGGTTTCTTCACGTAGTCAAAGGCCCCGAGCTTGACAGCCTCCACCGCCCCTTCGATGGAGCCGTAGGCCGTCATGATGATGACGGCAATGTTGCGATCGTACTCCTTGATCCGCTTGAGCAGATCGATGCCGCTGATACCAGGCAGGTTCATATCCAGGAAGACGAGATCGGGTCTGAGCCGCTCCAGGAGTTCCAACGCTCTCTCGCCGTTCTCGGCCACTTCCGCCTCGTACCCGTGGTCGGCCAGGAAGAGTTTGATCGAGCGGGCGAGCGTGCGCTCATCGTCCACGATCAGAATCGTGAAGGGGTTCACGCGGTCCTCTCTTGGCCGGCTGCCGCCCTGAAGGAGCCCTGGGTCTCGACAACTTCCTGCAGGCAGATCCGCACTGTGGTTCCAGCCCCTTGCGTGCTCGTGATGTCGAGGCTGCCGCCGTTCTGCGCCACGTACCGTTTTGCAATGGCCAGCCCAAGGCCCGTCCCCTCCGCCTTGGTCGTGAAGAACGGATCGCAGACCGATGCAAGCACCTGCTGCGGAATGCCATCCCCGGTGTCCGCGATCTCGATGACCACTCGCCCGGCCTTTCCGTCATCCGCTTCTCGGTAACCGCGGATCGTCAAGCGACCCCCCTTCGGCATGGCGTCCATCGCATTGGACAGGATCTCGACGAACGCCTGCTCCAACTGGATCGGATCGACCTTCACCTCCGGGAGATCGTTCGGCAGATCGGTCTCAAGGCTGATCCCTCGTTCCCTGAGCTGCCCGGTGAAGGTAGGGAGAAGCCCTTCCATAACCCGCGAGAGCTGCTCGCGAAGTGGACGAAACGGCGCCGGACGGGAGAAGCTGAGCAGATGGGTGATGCGGCGATCGAGGCGGTCCACCTCGGCGATGATCGTCTTAAGGTGTTCTTGTGCCATGGGCGTCTCGTGGACCTGGCGGAGCGCGACCTGGGCTGCGGCCCGCAGGCTCGCAAGGGGATTCCTGAGGCCGTGAGCAACGGCCGCAGACATCTCGCCGATCGAGGCCAGTTTTTCGGATTGGATGAGTTGGGCCTGGGTGTCCTTCAGTCTCTTGATCTGTGTCTCCAGATCGATGTTGAGCCGGGCCATGGCTTCATGCGAACGCTTCAGGTTTTCGGTCATCTCGGCGAAGGCCCGCGCAAGGTCCCCAATCTCGTCCTTCGAGCGAACGGCGATCGGATGATCGAGGTGGCCCTGTCCGACCACTTCCATCCCTGCCTTCAGTTCGCGGATCGGCCTCGAGAGGCTCCGCGAGATGAGCACCGAGGCTGCCACACCCAGAGCGAGGGAGAGCCCAAGAACCAAGAGGAGCACTCGCTGCTCCGTCCGGAAGATCTCTTCCAGGCGAGCATAGGCCTGTTCCAGGCTGTACTTTCGGGCCGCGGCATGGACTTCTCTTACCTTCACGCTCAGGGCGGGCAAGAGCCGCTTCTGTAACTCGCGATCGGCCACAAGGAATGCCTCGAACTGTTTCCCCGATTCGTACAGGGCGAAGACCTGTTTCCCCACTGTGAGGATCTGCGCATGAAGCTGTTCGATGTCCCTGGCGAGGCTTACCTCCTCGGGCTTGAGTACCGCCTCCCACTCCAGCAGCCGTTTCTTGATCTCCTCTTCGAGCCGGAGAAAGTCCGCCTTGGCACCCGGGTCCATTCCCGTGAGGAAGGGGAAGACTCGGCGGCCCTGGCGAAAGAGAAGCGTCTCCAGTTCTTCGAAGGCGTGCGTCCTGGCCATACTCTCGCCGAGCGCCCGAAGGGCCTGGCGTTCCTCTCGATTCGTCCAGAGCGCCTCCGCGCCGATCAGCGCGATCGGGACGATCATGAT
>CAZCMC010000265.1:0-2676 GCA_964499665.1 uncultured bacterium
CTAGGAGATTTCCTGCTCGATCCGTAATACAATGGAGTACTCGATCCCGGTCAATGCGGACAGTCGCAACAGGTCCCGTTCCGTGATCTTATTCCCCTGGTCCCGGATGGAGATGAGCTCCTGCCGGATCCGCTCCAACACATCCTCGCTCTCGACTGCCATGATGGGCATCACTCCCTTCACCGGGCCTGACCCTCCTCTCCCCCACCCGCAGATCTTGTCGGCCTCGAGGAAGCCTCCCCGGCCTTCGAATGAACCATTCGGCGCATGATGTAGTCACTCCAGAACAATCAACGAGACTGAATGATAGGAATCGCCAGAGCCTCCACCCTGATTCGCTCCACCAAGGCGCCGGCAAGCTTTCGGTAGATCTCGGCCGTCGGAGACTCCGGCGCACGAATCAGGATCGGCTGGCCCAGGTCACCGCCAATGCGGAGCTCCTGGTCCAGCGGGATCTCGCCCAGGAGCGGAACCCCAAGTCGCTCGCTCGCCTTCCTGCCCCCTCCACGACTGAAGATCTCAGTCGATTCATGACAGTGGGGACAGATGAAGTAGCTCATGTTCTCGATGATGCCCAACACCTTCACCTTCAACTGGCGGAACATTCCGAGCGCCTTCGAGGCGATCAGCATCGCCACATCCTGCGGCGTCATGCAGATGACAACCCCGGTCAAGGGGATCGTCTGAGCCAACGTGAGCTGCGCATCACCCGTGCCGGGGGGAAGATCGATCAACAGGTAGTCCAGGTCTCCCCACTCCACCTCGCGGAGGAACTGCTGGATGGCGCCGGCTACCATGGGCCCGCGCCAGATCACCGGCGAGTTGTCCGGCATCAGGAAGCCCAGCGACATCAGCTTGATGCCGTATCCCTCAAGCGGCTGGATCTTCTGCCCCTCGCCTTGCGGCGCTCCATGTACCCCCATCATGATGGGGATACTGGGCCCGTAGATGTCAGCGTCCAGCAATCCAACCTTAGCCCCGGTCGCCGCAAGGGCCACCGCCAGATTGACTGAGATGGTGGACTTCCCGACGCCGCCCTTCCCGCTGGCGATAGCGACGGCGTGCTTCACCCCAGGGATGGCTCCCTTCTGGTGTTCGCTAGCCATTGATATCTCCCCCTTGTCGCACTCGTCGCCCCGCCGTACCTTTCGCGATGGCGACTCCGTCACTGTCCCGTTCTGCGTTCATCGTTCCTTCCTCACTCATTCAAAGGGACCTGCTCATTTGAACTCTAAGTGAGGCTCGCCTGTACTGTCAAGCATCTTTCGTCCCGCTATTGCCTCGCACCGCGCGCCCCGCTGCCATCACCAGGACCAGCGTCCGCGCCCTTCCGAGCAAAGCGGGCAGCGATTGCCCGCTCGATTCCCCCTGAGGCACCGGCGACGACGGTCACCTTCCCCTTCAGCATCACGTATTGCGCGGCTGGATTAATTGCATGAACTCGGTTCGGGTTTCTAATCGGTCCCGGAAGAGCCCGTGCATCGACGAAGTAATCGCGCGGCTGTTCTGCTTCTCCACGCCGCGCATCATCATGCAGAGGTGATAGGCTTCAATGATGACCGCCACGCCGCGTGGCTGTAGCGCCTTCAGGATCGCATCGGCGATCTCGCAGGTCAGGCGTTCCTGCACCTGGAGTCGGCGACTGTACATCTCGACCAGGCGCACCAGCTTGCTTAGCCCCACGATCTTCCCGTCCGGCAGGTACCCCACATGGCACTTGCCGAAAAAGGGAAGCAGGTGATGCTCGCAGAGGGAGTAGAAGTCGATGTCCTTTACCAGGACGATCTCGTCGTAGTGCTCCCGGAAGATCGCTTCGTTCAGGACATCTTCGACCCGCTTTCCGTACCCGGAGGTCAGGAACGCGAACATCCGCTCCACCCGCTCGGGGGTCTTGAGCAACCCATCCCGGTGAGGATCCTCGCCGATCTCCTTCAGCAGGTCTTCCACCAACCGTGCGATCATTCTCGCGCTCCTCGCCTGGTTGACAGTTTACAGTTCACAGTTCACAGCAACAAAAGGAACCTCGGGTTGATGTTTTACTGTCAACCGTAAACCGTGAACGTTTTTCGGCTACCATGACCATTTTAGAGGAGCATGTCAGGATGCGCAAGGGAAACCGCCCAGCGCCGCGAGAGACCGCGGCCGGGGATCAGGGAGTGGCCTTGGAGGCGGGAAAGACGGCTTCCAAGAACTGCTTGAGGATCCGCGCGGTTAATCCCCAGATGACATGCGAGCCAACCGTGTAATAGTATACCGGAGTTTTCCCGCCATCGCGATCCCACAACTCCTCTCTGAACCGGGAAGGATCGCACAGGAGAGACAGGGGGATCGGGATCAGCTCGACAATCTCGGCCGGGTTCACTCGAAACGAGTAAGGATAGGGGATAAATCCCACGAATGGCGTGACAACGAAGTTCGAAGTCGCTGTAACGGTGTCGTCCAGCTCCCCCAGGACCTCGACATCGCCGGGTCTCAGACCGACCTCCTCCTCGCTTTCCCGAAGGGCCGTCGCGTGTGGGTTTTGATCCTCGGGCTGTTGGGTGCCTCCCGGAAAGGCGATCTGGCCCTTGTGGTGCGGCAGCTCTTCGCTCCGTTTGGTGAACAGGACCTGAAGGCCGTCCCCATCCTCGTACACGGGCATGAGGACGGCAGCTCTCCTGAGACGGGGGTCGGCAA
>CAZCMC010000266.1:0-2658 GCA_964499665.1 uncultured bacterium
AACCGCAGCAGCAGGTAGGTCACCAGGAGCGGCAGGACAACTGCCAACCCTACCAGAAACAGTTCGCGAAGCCGCCGACGCACTCCGGAAGCCGCCATAGGCGATGTTATAACAGCCGCATCGGGCTATTTCAAGCGAAATGTGTTTACTCCACTGGGGCTTTCTACTAGACTCGGACTGTTCTTTTCGTTTCCACACCCAATGAGCATGCGTTGGACATCATGAACTGATCCATGAAGGCGCCGAGTGCATCACGCGTGATCCGCCACACCTCAACATCGGGGCACCTCGTTGCCGCATCTGTGCCGCCTGTGGCCTTCGCCAGGAGGCTGCGCCTTTTCTCTCTGCTCGACCGGCACCTTTTGAAAGAGATAGCCTCCTCCTTTGCCCTCGGGCTCGGTATCTTTACGTTCGTCCTCCTGATGAACCAGATGATTCGCCTGATGGGTCTGATTATCAACAAGGGTATCGGGGTCGGCATCGTCCTGCGCCTTTTCCTCTACATCCTTCCATTCTCGCTGACTGTCACCATCCCGATGTCGGTGTTGTTGGCCATCCTGGCCACATACGGCCGGCTGTCATCCGAGGGAGAGGCGATCGCGTTGAAGACGAGCGGCCTCAGTCTGTATCGCCTCATGGTGCCGGGCCTCCTCGTCGGTATCGCGGCCACGCTCGTGACACTCTGGATCACCATCTCGGTCCAGCCCAGCAGCACGAGGGCCCTTATCACGCTGATCCATCGGTTGTATCAAACCAAAGCGATCATGGCGCTTCAGGAGGGGGTCTTCAACACAGACTACCCGGGGCTCATCGTCTACGTCGATCGCCTGGAGGAACGGAGCGACTCGCTGGCCGGTATTCTGATCATCGATCGTAGGAACCCTGCAGACCAGCGCGTCGTCATCGCCCAAGAGGGGAAGATGCCCGGTGACGACGCTGGGGGCGGATCGCGGACCGCGATCCAACTATCCCGAGGAAACATCCACCTGACATCAGCGGAGAATCCCGGCCGGCATCGAAACCTCAAATTCGAGACCTACGAGCTGCAGGTTCAGGCCGCCGGTCGCCTCGCCGAGACATTTGAACGGCCAAAGGAAGGCAGGGAGATGAGCCTCGCCGAGTTGCGGACGCAGATTAAGCGGCTCAGGAAGGAAGGAGGCAAGGCCCCGCCCCTCGAGGTTGAATTGAACAAGAAATTTGCCCTCCCGATCGCATGCCTCATCCTAAGCCTCGTCGGCGTCCCCCTCGGAATGCGGATCAAGAGGGCGAGTCGTGGGATCAGCCTGGCGCTCAGCGTAGCGTTTGCGGTCTTCTACTATGTCCTGCTCGCGGCCGGCGAGAGCCTCGGCTCGCGAGGTTGGATCGACCCTGCCCTCGGTATCTGGTCTCCAAACATCCTGCTCGGCCTCATCGCGATCGGCCTTGTTCTGGCCGAGGGGCGGGAGGCGCGTGTCCCCGCCAGACTCCGATCGGCTGCCCGCGATCTCGCGATATTCCTTCCCCGTGGCGCCTCGCAGCGCAAGACATCCTACGAGAGGCGTCAGCAATGAGCCGCCAGATTCCCATGTCTTGCTGACCGCTGCTAACGGCTGAACCCTCCTCAAAGCAGCAAGGGGTCTATGCGAATCCTGGATCGCTACCTCTCCTTTGAATTCCTCAAGGTGTTCACCTTCTCGCTGATCGTCTTTCTTTCACTGTATGTGATCGTGGATCTCTTCGACCGCCTGGCCCGTTTCCTCGACGCACCTGCCTGGGTGGTGGTTCAATACTACTGTAACAGGCTGCCCTGGATCGCGTTTCAAGTGATGCCTGTTTCGGTGCTCCTTGCCGCTCTGCTCAGCCTCGGGAACTTGGCGCGCCACAACGAATTGCTGGCCATGAAGATGGGACAGTTGAGCTCCTTACGGATCGTCACGCCGCTCTTGATCCTCAGCCTTCTGGCGAGCCTGGCGGCCCTGGTGATGGGTGAATCGATCGTCCCGAGGATGAACGAGCGCGCGCTCAACCTGTACCGTGTCAAGGTCAAGAAGGTCGCCGCCTTCCAGCGGACCAAGGAAAACGACATCTGGTACCGGGCCAAGGGCAACCGGTTCTTGCACATCTCGTTGATGGAGGTGGCATCGGGCACGGTCCGGGGATTTACGCTCTTCGAACTCTCACCCAATTTCCAACTGATCCGGCGGGTGGATGCAAAGGAGGCGCGGTGGCACGAGGGGCGATGGTGGCTCAAGGACGGGGAGGTCTCGCTGACGCGGCCCGACGGCACCTATCAGGTTGACGTTTTCACGAGTCTGGCGCTGGAGCTGGAAGAAAGACCGGCGGATCTCGCCCAGGTGGTGAGGGAATCGGAGGAGATGAGTTCTGCCGAATTACGCGAGTACATCGAACGGCTTGTCAAGAGCGGGGTGAACTCGATCCGCTACAGGGTGGACCTGGCGGTGAAAGGCTCCACGGCATTTGTGAGCCTGGTCATGGCCATCATCGGGATCGCGTTCGCCCTGAGGACCGGCAAGGGAGGAGTGATGGCGTGGTCGGGGGCGTGCTTCCTGGTCGGTGTCTGCTACTGGATTCTCCTCTCGGTCAGCATCTCTCTCGGGCGGGGTGGCGTGCTCCACCCTCTGATCGCCGCCTGGCTTCCCAATGCCCTCTTTACCGCCG
>CAZCMC010000267.1:0-2640 GCA_964499665.1 uncultured bacterium
CGCGAATAGAGCCCGTCGCGGGCCAGCAGCTCCTGGTGGGTGCCTTCTTCGCGGATCCGCCCCTTGTGTAAGACGATGATCCGGTCCACGAATTGAATGGTCGAGAGGCGGTGGGCGATGATCAGAGCGGTGCGTTCACGAAGCAGCTCTCGTAACGCGTCCTGGATCAACAACTCCGTTGCGGTGTCCACCGAACTGGTCGCCTCGTCCAGGATCAGGATCGGGGCGTTGAAAGCCAGGGCCCTGGCGAAGGACAAAAGCTGGCGCTCCCCTTGGGAGAGGGTCGAGCCGCGCTCCTGGACGACGGCCTGAAGTCCACCTGGCAGCCGGTCGATAAAGCCTTGAGCGTGAACACGGCGAGCCGCTTCAGCCACCCGCTCCTGTGTGATAGTGGGATCACCCAGGCTGATATTCCGGGCGATATCCCCGGAGAAGAGAAAGACATCCTGCAGCACCAGCCCGAGGTGGCGACGTAAGCTCCGCTTGTCCCATTCTCGCACGTCGATCCCATCGATGCAGATGCTGCCCCGTTCCACGTCATAGAATCGGCACAGGGCGGAGATGATCGAGGTTTTCCCGGCGCCGGTGGCGCCTACCAACGCGACCTTTTCGCCAGGCGCCACCCGGAAGGAGATCCCCTTGAGAACCGGCTCGCCCGGCAGGTAGGAGAGCCAGACATCCTTGAATTCGATCTCGCCCCTCAGTGGCGACGGTTGAATCGGTGCGGCGGGGTCGGTGAGTGACTCCTGCACATCGAGTAGCTTGAAGACCCGTTCGCTGGAAGCCATCGCAGCCTGCAGGATGTTGTATTTCTCGGCCAGGTCACGGATCGGCATGAAGAGGCGATGGATATACTGGATAAAGGCGATCACGACACCAGGGAGGACCCGTTCGTCGAGGATCAGGGAGCCTCCGTACCACAGCACGAAGCCGACGGTGATGGCGCTGAAGAGTTCGATCGATGGAAAGAAGACAGCATTGTAATGGATGCTCTTCAGCAATGCGTCCCGATGCTGGGTGTTGATCTCTTTGAACTTGCGGAAGTGGCGCCCCTCCTGGCCGAAGGCCTGGACGGTGGCCATGCCGGAGATATTCTCTTGGAGGTACGCGTTCATCCTGGCCAGGATCCTTCGGCTCTCGCGGTAGTTGTCCCGCGCCCGCTTGCGATAGGCGGCTGTCCCGCGGAGCATGAAAGGAAACGTGACGAACGAGATCAGCGCCAGGCGCCAGTCCAATGCAAACATGGCGGCCGCAACCCCGACCAGCGTGAGCAGGTCGCCCAGCAACGCGACCACCCCCGATCCGAACAGCTCGCTCAGGGTCTCCACATCGTTGATGACCCTGGTCATCAGGCGGCCGACCGGATTCCTGTCGAAGAAGGCCAGATCCTGCCGCTCCAAGTGCTTGAAGAGCTGCGTCCGGAGGTCATGCATGGCCCACTGTCCGGTGTACTGCATCGTGTAGCTCTGGGCATACTGGGAGATGAACCCCACAAGGACAGTCGCCAGGTAGGCCAGGACCGCCAGGTTGAGGCCACGTAGGTCGTGAGCCGCGATGTAGGTGTCGATGGCGACCTTGGTGATGTACGGCCCGAGCAGTTGCATCGCGGTGGTCAGGAACAGGAGCAGGAAGGAGATCACAACCCAGAACCGGTAGGGTCGGAGGTACGTCAGAAGCCGACGCATCAAGCGGGCATCGTACGCCTTTCCCAGAACCTCTTCGTCGTGATGGTCCTGCTGTTCCTTCACGGCGTGGCGCCCCCATTGTCACCCAGCGCCTCCAATTCCCGGGTCAGGAGCTGCCGGCGATAGAGACGGTAGTAGTGGCCCTTACGGGCCAGAAGCTCTTCATGGCTGCCGCGTTCGGCGATTCGACCATCTTGAAGATAGACGATCTGATCAGCCTCCTTGACCGTTGAAATCCGATGGGAGATCAGGATCGCGGTTCGTCCGCGCATGAGGCCTTTCAACTGCCCGAGGATCCGCTCTTCGGTCTCGGTGTCAACGCTTGAGAAGGCATCGTCGAGGATCAGGATGGGCGGGTTCTTGATGATGGCGCGGGCCACGGCCGTTCGCTGTTTCTGGCCGCCAGACAGTCGGACTCCCCGCTCCCCCAGTATGGTGTCGAACCGGTGCGAGAACTCCTGGATGCTCGGAAGGAGTTGGGCGAGGTCGGCCGCCATCTCCAGCTCCTCGGGGGTCGAGTTGCTGCTGCCGAACAGGATATTCTCCCTGATCGTGTCGGAGAAGAGGAAGATATCCTGGGACACGAAGCCGATCGCGCGCTTCAGGGCCTGCAGTGGAAGGTGTCGCAGCTCGATGCCGTCGATGAAGATGGTGCCCGATGGCGCCTCGAAGAGCCGCGGCAGGAGGTTGACCAGCGTGCTCTTCCCGGCGCCGGTTTCGCCCACGAGCCCACACCAGGTGCCGGCCGGTATCTTGAGGTTAATCTCGTGAAGGACCAACGGCGCCTCGGGCGCATATCGAAAAGAGAGGTTGCGGAATTCGATCTCCCCGCGAACCGTGGAGAGCTGTGCGGTCCCGGGCTCCTGGTATCCCGCAGCAACCGGCGAATCGAGGATCTCCAGAAGGCGCGCGAGGGCGGCCGAGCCCCGCTGGTAGAGATTGATGACGTAGCCCA
>CAZCMC010000268.1:0-2636 GCA_964499665.1 uncultured bacterium
AATAACGCTATCTACCAGTAGAAGCAGGAACCATAAGATTCTTAAAGTCTTTGATGAGAGGATCCCATATAAAGAATTTGAAATCTTGTGCTTTCTTATTCCTGACTGATACGACAAGATACTGCGCGCCAGGCCATAGAGGCTCCCCTTCGAAGAGCGCAAGCTCTCGATCGGTTGGGGAAAAATATGCGTCATGATCGGTATGGGAGTGATAGATAACAAGGAAATCGAGCCCCTTTGCATCAGCTTCAAGCTGGATGCGTAGTAGGTCCTGAGGGTCCATAATGTAGGCGGTTCTCGCATCTCTGGGATACCGGATTGGATCCTCTTGATGGTAGGTGTTCGCTGCGTTCAGACATCGGCGGACAGCATTCGTCTTCGGGTCGCCCGTCTTCCCGATGACGATTCCACAGACCTCATCGGGGTATCCTTCCTCGGCGTGGGCGATGATCGCCTTTACATCCTGCTCAGCGAGCGTCATCCTACCACCAGAGGTGACTATACATATTCTCACCCAGCTCCGGGAACTCCTTATGCCACACGCCCAGACTGACGTACTTCCATCCATTATCGCAGAGGATCACCACGATGTTCCCCTTTTCCATCCGATGCGCCATCCGGATGGCGACATGAACGACTGCACCGGACGAGACGCCCGCAAAGATCCCCTCTTTCGTTGTCAGATCCTTCGTGGCCGCAAAGGCGCAACGGGAGTCAACCATAATCTTGCTGTCCAACAGGCTGGTGTCAAGGATCGGAGGGATGAAGCCCTCGTCCAGGCTGCGGAGCCCCTGAACCAGGTCGCCCGGATGAGGCTCGACGGCGATGACCTTGGTCTTCGGGTTGACCTCCTTGAGCCGACGACCGACTCCCATGAGGGTCCCGCCGGTACCGAGCCCGGCCACGAAGACATCGACCTCCGGAAGATCGTTCAAGATCTCCACCCCGGTGGTCTCATAATGGGCCAGAGGGTTCGCAGGGTTGCCGTACTGGTAGGGCATATAGAGGGTCTTGTCCTGAGCTGCAAGCTTTTGGGCCAACTCAATAGCGCCGTTGCTCCCCTTCGTCCCGTCCGAATAGATCATCTCGGCGCCGAAGATCTCCAAGAGTTGGCGCCGCTCCGGCGTGGCGTTCTCCGGGATGACCACCTTGACCTTGTACCCCTTCCGGCGCCCGATCATCGCCAAGGCGATGCCGGTGTTGCCGCTGGTTGGCTCCAGGATGGTCTTGTCTTTCGTCAGCTCGCCGCTGCGCTCGGCGTGCTCGATCATATACTTTGCAATCCGGTCTTTGAGGCTGCCGGTTGGATTGTTCCCCTCCATCTTGGCAAAGATCCGGACCCCCTTCTTAGGGGTGATCCGCGGAAGCTCGACCAAGGGGGTGTTCCCGATGGCATCAAGGGTATCGACTCTTCTCATCCACGTCCTCGTTGTTGGAATCCGTGCGGAACGCCGGTCATTTCGACCGCTCCACGTTGCCCAAAGTGCCCTTTCACTCAGCCTCACCCGCCGCGATCAAAGGGTTCCGCGCTTGACGACCCCGCCGTGCGTCACGCCTTCCTGACGGTAATGGCCCAGTCGGTGTCGTTCAGCTTCGCGACGTTGAGAATCTGATGCCCCTCGCTGGACAGGCTCCTCGGGACATTCTCGGCTGAGCCCCGGTTATCGACGATCACCCTGAGGACCTGACCGCTTTCCATCTCCTCCAATGCCAGTTTGCTCTTCACAAAGGTATACGGGCAGACCTCGCCCTTCAGATCGAGGGGCTCGGCTATCTGCTGATGCGATTCACTCATTCACGTTCCTCCGAAGCCGCACCTTATCGTGCCGTCACAACGGCGACGGGCCTCCTACCCACCGGAACGGTCCCAACCACCTTCTGAAGCGCGATATCGATGACGTGAAGATCGTTGGTCCCCTCACCCGCCACATACAGGCGCTTTCCATCCGGACTGGGCCAGATACCGCTGGGCCTCCCGCCGACCTTGATCCGGCCCCTTACGCTTACCTGTCCATCCGCATCGCCCACCACCGCCACCTCATTCGTCCCTCCGAGAGTGACATACAGGGTGTTACCCACGATGGCGAGATGATTAGGGCCTCTACCCACTGTGAGCTTCCCTAACAGCGTGTTGTTCGTAACATCAAGGGCATAGATCTCGTCTCCACCGGTGTCGGTGCCCCAGATTCTTCGGCCATCGGACGTTACCTGAATAAAGGTGGGACGCTTTCCGACCTCCACTGTCGCAACAACACGCTTTGAGGGCACGTCGATCACAGAAACAGCGCCAAGCGTCGGCCTGGTCACAAAGGCCCGCATCCCGTCCGGGCTGAATCGAATATATCCTGCGCCGATGATCTGGCCCAGGGGCACCCGCCCCACGACCTTGAGCAGAGAAACATCCACAACAGTCAGGAATTCTTCCGCCCCATTGACCACCCAGATCTGCTTCCCGTCTGGAGTCACTGCGGCGGAGTGGGCCATCTTCCCCGTCGGAATGGTGCCGATCACCTCGCCCGAGGCGATGTCCACCACGGCCAGGGTTCCGTTGTGCATGTTCGTCGCGAACAGCTTTGACTGGTCTGGCGATAATAAGAGGCCATGGGTCCGGTGCCCCAGAGGATCGATCGTCGCAA
>CAZCMC010000269.1:0-2634 GCA_964499665.1 uncultured bacterium
GGAGGTCTGACCAGACTCAGGGGCCAGCGTGAGGGTCAGTGGCGAGACACGGCTGTTCATGATCTTCGGCGATCCGGTTGAGCATAGTCTCTCGCCGGTGATGCAGAACGCCGCGCTCCAGGCCGCCGGTATCGACGGCCTCTATATCCCATGGCGGGTCAAGGCCCCCGGACTTTCGGCCGCGTTGGACTCTCTTCGCTGGATGGACAACTTCGGCGGGGCAAACGTCACCCTTCCCCACAAGGAACAAGCAGCGTCGTTGGTCGATGAACTCTCGCCGGAGGCCGCCTCGGTCGGCGCCGTGAATACCATCGTCTCCAGGGACGGGCGTCTTCTCGGAGCCAACACCGACGGGCAGGGGTTCCTTCGGTCGCTTCAGGAGGAGGGCGGTTTCGTGCCGCGGGGGCGCCGGGCTGCGATCCTTGGAGCCGGCGGTGCGGCGCGCGCCGTGGCCTGGAGTCTGGTTGAAGCCGGCATCGCGGAGCTCTTTATCCTGAACCGAACGAGCGAACGGGCCGAGTTGCTGGCTGACCTGGTCAGCCAAAGAATGGGGGTCTCGGTGCTCGGACTTGGGTTGGGCGATCCGCGAACTCGGGCGCAGCTTGCGACGTGTGCGCTTCTGGTCAATGCAACACCCGTCGGTCTTCATCCTACGGATCCTCCTCCGATCGATCCGACGTTGCTTGGGCCACATATTCTGGTGTACGACCTGATCTACCGTCCTCGGGAGACAGCGTTACTCAGGGAGGCGAAAAGGCTGGGGTGTCAGGTCCTGGGTGGATTGGGAATGTTGCTGTATCAGGGGGCGCTGGCCTTCGAGCTTTGGACGGGGCGAAAGCCTCCCGAGCAGGCCATGAGGACGGCCCTCCTCCAGGCCCTCGCTTGACTTTTCCGAGATGGAGATAGATAATGCTCGGCAGCAAACGACTGACTTACCCAGTGTGAGCCAGGAGAAGAGAGGGTAGGCGCGTGGAATCACGGCAGCTCGGCCAGATGCTCGTCAAGGCCAACCTGATCACCCCCCAGCAATTAGATCACGCCCTCGCGCAACAGAAGACCTCAGGGGGGCGGATCGGGTCGAATCTCGCCAAGCTCGGCTATATCAGTGAGGAGGAGGTCGCGTCCTTCCTGAGCCGCCAGTACGGGGTCCCGCCTGCAGACCTTTCGAACGTCAAGATCGACCCCGCTGTCATCAAGCTTGTTCCCGCTGAACTCGCCGATAAACATCTGCTGATCCCACTGAGCCGAGCCGGAAGCGTCCTCACGGTCGCCATGGCGAACCCGTCAGACATCTTTGCCATCGATGACGTCAGATTCATGACGGGCTACAACGTCAAGCCGATGGTGGCCCCAGAGTCCTCGATCCGAAATGCCCTCAACAGATACTACGACACGGCCGGCCTGGCCCGGACCTTGGTCAAGGACTTCCAGCAACAAGAACAGCCGGCGCCCGAAAGGGATCAGGGAGAGATCAACCTGGCGGAGCTGTATCGAGCCACCGAAGACGCGCCGGTGATCAAGCTGGTCAATCTCATCCTGACCGACGCCATCAAGAAGGGCGCCTCAGACATCCATCTCGAGCCGTACGAGAAGGGGTTTCGCATCCGCTTTCGGGTTGATGGCGTTCTGTACGAGGTCATGTCGCCGCCGGCATCCTTGCATGCTGCGGTAAGCTCCCGCGTGAAGATCATGGCGCGGCTGGACATCGCGGAGCGGCGCATGCCCCAGGACGGTCGGATCAAGGTCAAGCTGGGGCAGCGGGAGCTCGATCTTCGGATCTCCACAGTCCCGACGCTGTTCGGCGAGAAGGTGGTCATGCGGTTGCTGGACCGCTCGAGCCTCGAATTGGACATGGCCAAGCTCGGATTCGAGCCGCAGGCCCTCGCCACATTCGAGAAGGCGATCCTGGCCCCATACGGGATGATCCTGGTGACCGGCCCGACCGGCAGCGGGAAGACGACCACCCTCTATTCGGCGCTGACGCGCCTCAACAGCGCCGAGACCAACATCATGACAGCGGAAGATCCGGTCGAGTACAATCTTGCTGGGATCAACCAAGTCCAGGCCAACCCAGATATCGGTTTGAACTTCCCGGCCCTGCTCAGGTCGTTTCTCCGACAGGATCCTGACATCATCATGGTAGGGGAGATACGTGACTACGATACCGCCGAGATCGCGATCAAGGCCGCCCTCACCGGTCACCTTGTGCTGAGCACCGTGCATACGAATGACGCCCCCAGCACGGTGAACCGGCTCATCAGCATGGGTATCCCCCCGTATCTGGTCGCTGCTTCTCTCCATCTGCTCCTTGCCCAAAGGCTGGTGCGTCGGGTCTGCGGTGAGTGCCGTCAGGAGGTCACGGTCTCCGCTGTGGCCTTGCAGGGTATCGGGTTCACTGAAGCGGAGGCCAAGGCGCTGACCTGCTATGGCGGCAAGGGGTGCATGGCCTGTAGTGATACCGGCTATCGAGGCAGGATCGCCCTCTACGAAGTCATGCTGCTCAACGAGGAGATCCGAGAGGCGATCCTGCGTGGCGCTTCGGCCATCGAGCTCCGTGAGTTGGGGCGCAAGCAAGGGATGATAACCCTGCGGGAGAGCGGATTGCAGAAGATCCGGGAAGGCGTCACGACGCTC
>CAZCMC010000270.1:0-2616 GCA_964499665.1 uncultured bacterium
TCTGCTGAGGGAAGCTAATCTTCCTCCACGAGGACGAATTGCTCTCTCGAGGCGCGGCAGCTCGGGCAGTGAGCGGGCGGCTGGTCACCTTGGACGTGATGGCCACAACTCAGACACTTCCAGACAATGGCCATCTCGCTACTGACCGGGGCCTTGTACTTGATCAAGGTGTCCAGCATCCGCATCGCGCTGGTCTTTACGGTGATCTCCGCCAGAAGCAAATCCCGCATGGAGACGACGCCCACCAGCCGATCTTGATCAACAACGGGCAGGTGACGGCAGTTACAATCTTTCATCTTTTGCAGCGCGGCCTCATAGGTCTCGTCGGCTTCGGCCACGACCAGCTCTTTCGTCATCACCTCCTCCACCGTCGTCGTCGCGGGGTCCAGCCCATACGCCACCACTTTGGCCAGAAGATCCCGCTCCGTGAAAATCCCGACTAAGCGCCCCTTTTCCAGCACCGGCACTGCCCCTACCTCCTTCGTGGACATGTATTGGGCCGCCTGACGGACGGTAAGGTCACGCGCCACATAAAACACCTGCTTCCCCCGGACGAAATCCTTGACCCGCTTCATGGCCCATTCTCCAGCATCTTTCTCTGATCTACGGGCATCAGTGACCGCTCATGCCGGGACACTATCTCCTCCTTCCCGAGCTTGTCAAGTGGGAAAAGGCGACGATGGCTTGGGTCTTCCTGCCCAAAGGCGATCCGGAAATCCGGGGCGGATTGCCGACGGGAGGAGTGGACGCGACGCGACCGGTGCTGACGGTTAGGCCCGCCGGGCCAGCAGGATCGCAAGCATCCACGAGAAGTGGATCTCCTCCCCCTCGAACCGAATTTGAAAGGCGTTGCGGACCTCAGGGGAAGCCTTGAGGTAACGTTCCCGCAGGAGCATCACAGTGGGTGGGTCGTTCCCGGAGGTGCGAACCCAGTTGGAGAGACTGAGATTAGAACGATGCTCGGTGCTCATTCGCTCGACGTGAAACCCCGCCTCCTTTGTCATCCGTCTCCACTCGCTGGGGGAGTAGTTACGCACGTGGGAGGGATCGCGGATCCGCTCGGTTTCCTGCTGCCAGGCGGAGATATCGGGGTCTTCCGGGGTCGAGCTATCGCATAAGATAAGAGTTCCACCCGACCTCAGGACCCGATGCATCTCCGCGAGGAAGCGGGGAACGCTGCTGAAATGATGGGGGGCGATCCGACAGGTCGCCACATCGAAGACCCCGTCGCGGAACGGAAGCGCCTCGGCCTCTGCCAGAGAATAAAGGAGGTTGTTGAGCGTCCGTTCGCCGGCCAGTCGGTGGGCCTGAATCAGCATGTTCGCCGTCAGGTCTGTCGCCACCACTCGCCGGGCAAAGGCGGCGAAGGCAAAGGCCGTAAAGCCGGTTCCCGTGGCGACATCAAGAACTCGGTCGGTCGGCGTGGGCGTGGCCCACTCAACCATCAAATCCAGGCTGGTGCCGGTCGCGTGCGGACGGCTTTCGGCGTATCGCTCGGCCTGGCGGCCGAACTGGGCCTTGACCTTCTCGACGATCTCCCGCTCCATGGGTCTCATCCTACCACTACTTCCAGATTCGGGCAACGCCGACCGGAGAGGAGGCGAGAAGGCTTCGACACTGTTGGAGGGGTGTGCTAAACTACAACGACACTCTTATCAAGGAGACGCATGGAAATCGACGGCATTCGGGAAGTGGCGTTGCGGGCCGCCAAGGAGGCCGGGGCCATCCTGCGAGAGGGACTGGAGCGCACGCGAATCATCGAATACAAAGGGGACAAGAACATCGTGACCGACGTCGATCGCCGATCGGAGGAGGCGATCGCCTCCCTCGTTCAGCGTGAGCTTCCCGGCCACAGTCTTGTATCCGAAGAAGGCACCCGACTGGAGGGGAACTCGGGGTATTGTTGGTTCGTCGATCCATTGGACGGGACGACCAACTACGCCCACGGCTACCCCTGCTTCTCCGTGTCGATCGGCGTTGAGAAGGACGGCGAACTGATCTATGGGGTCGTATACGATCCGAGCCTGGAGGAGCTTTTCACGGCCGAGCGGGGTGAGGGGGCGTTTCTGAATGGAAGGCGCCTCCGGGTCTCCGCCATTTCCCGGCTATCCAACGCATTGCTGGCCACCGGATTCCCGAGCGACGTCGCCACGGCCGAGGAGAACAACCTTGACCACTTCGCCAAATTCATCAAGCGGGCTCAGGCCGTCCGGCGCCCGGGCTCCGCGACCCTTGACCTCTGCTACGTGGCCGCCGGGCGATTTGACGGCTTCTGGGAGCTTCGGCTGAACCCGTGGGACGTGGCAGCCGGCACTCTCGCCGTCAGGGAGGCGGGCGGGCGGGTCACCGATCTGAAGGGACAACCTCTCCGTCTCTCCGCGCCCCGCATTGTTGCCAGCAACGGTGTGATTCACGACGAGATGCTGCGCGTCCTCGCAAACAACGCGTGATCTCGTTACTGCCCCCCGATCTCGGATCGTTCACCTTCCAAATAGCGCACGCGCCCTCGGCCACCCCAGGCACAGTCTGACCGTCTCTCAGAGGCACCGCCGGTCGCCCATCTAGTCCGGGATCGGCTCCTTCAAAATCCCCAGACGACACAAGGCAAAGTCATAC
>CAZCMC010000271.1:0-2578 GCA_964499665.1 uncultured bacterium
CGATATCTGCCCTATCTTGCCAGGATCGGAATCCTTGCCGCCCTTTATTTCGCGGGAGGCAAGCTCGGGACGTCGAGGTTGGGGGATGAAGGCTCCTCTTCTCAATCATTCACGACATGACTGAGCGCAAGCGGGCGGAGGCGGCCCTGCGTGCCCTCTATCGGGCGAGCCTCGAGATCCAGACCCCGCTGGCCCTCGCGGACCGACTTGACCGCCTCCTTCAAACGGCTCGGGACGTCCTCTCCCTCGACCGGCTTAACATCCTCCTTGCTGACCCGAAGGGCGAGTGGCTTCAGGCGGTAGCGAGTCTGGGGACCGAGGAGCCCTTAGAGGCGATTCGAGTCCCGATCGGGCCGGAAGGCGGTGGTCTGGCTCAGGCCTACCTCACCCAGCAGATGATCGTCTGGGACGGCGAAACTCCCGTGTCCGAGGGCCTCCGACTGCAGCCCCCCTATGACCAGATCGCGGCCCTGCGTTCCCAGGCCTTCGCCATCGTGCCCCTCATTGTCCAGGGCCGCGCGATCGGCGTCCTGGGAGCGGACCAAAAGCACAGCCGGCGGCCCTTTGACTCGCTGACTCTAGACCTTCTTCAGCTCTTCGCCACTCAGGCAGCCTTGGCGATTGAGCATGCCAGGCTCTACGAGGAGTTGAGGCTGTCGGCGGTCCAGCTAGAGGCCAAGGTCAAGGATCGGACCCAGGCGCTTGAGGAGGCGATGCGCGAGGCGGAGGAGGCCTCCCGCCACAAGTCGGAGTTCCTGGCCAACATGTCCCACGAACTCCGGACGCCGCTGAACTCGATTCTCGGCTTCTCTGAGCTACTCCAGACTCAAACCTTCGGTCCCTTAACCGAGAAGCAGGCTCGGTACGTGTCCAACATCCACACCAGCGGGCGGCATCTGCTGGCGCTGATCACCGACCTCCTGGACCTCTCCAAGGTGGAGGCGGGGAAAATCGAGCTCTACCCGGAGCCCGTTCATCTGCGCTTGGCGATCGAGGCCGCCCTGACCGACATCCATCCCCAGGCCGAGCCGAAGGGGCTGGCACTCGATCTCCATGTGGACGCGGCTCTCCCGCCGCTCACCGCTGATCCGCTCCGGTTCAAGCAGATCCTCTACAACCTGCTCTCGAACGCCGTAAAGTTCACCCCGGACGGCGGGCGGATCACGGTCACCGCCCATCAAGTCCCGAGTTCCCGACCCCAGGCGGAGACGACCATACCCGGAACCTGGAACCCGGAACCTGGAACAGCGAGCAGGAGTGAGTTCGTCGAGATTTCGGTGGCCGACACAGGGATCGGGATCAAGACCGAAGACCTGCCCATGCTCTTCCAGCCCTTCACCCAGCTCGAGCCCACCTTCGTGAAACGCTATCAGGGGGCTGGCCTCGGCTTGGCCCTCACGAAGCAACTCGTCGAACTGCACGGGGGCACGCTCTGGGCCGAGTCGGCAGGGGAAGGACTGGGGAGCACCTTCAGGGTTCTCCTCCCAATGGCCGGACCGCGAGGCGCATACCAGCTCCTCCTCGTGGACGACGATGAGGCCTTGCTCGCCACCCTCCGGGAAGCGCTGGAGGCCGCCGGGTACCAGGTGGCGACGACAGGGGACGGAGCCAGCGCCCTGGCACAGGTCGCTGCGGCCCGCCCCGATCTGGTGATCCTGGACCTGCAGCTTCCCTCTGTGGACGGATGGGCGGTCCTCCGGCAGCTCCGAGGGGACCCCGGTGCCCGTGCGCTCCCGGTCCTGGCCATCACCGGGGTGGATGTGGAGCGGGGCGACGAAGTGCTCACCGCGGGGGCAAACGAGTTCCTCACCAAGCCTTTCTCCCTGACCGTCCTGGAGAGCACGGTGCGACGGCTCCTGCAGTCGGGCGCGTCGGCAGCAGGGTCGCGGGCGTGAGCGGCGATTGTCTGAATGACGCCCGCAGATGATTGATCTCCTAAAGGCCTGCCACACTCTTCTATCCGTCACGAAGTAAAGTCAGGGTTCATGCCGCGTCGGTTTCCCCGAGTCGAATGGTATGGATGAATGAGCGACTGGCGGCAGGCGCGCGAGCACAGGAGCCTTCGCGTGGTGTGCGTGCCGGCCCAGCACTTCGGGGGCCGGAGCCTATCTGACATGAACAGCCGGCTGTGGGCATCGTGGGTGGTGGCAGGCCGCGCGAAGCGCCTGTTCGTTGGTGGGGACAGCGGCTACTTTGATGGCTTCAGGGAGGTTGGGAAGAGGCTCGGGCCCTTCGATCTAGCCGCCGTGGCCACCGGCGCCTATAAGCCGGCGTACATCATGAAAGCCGTGCATACGACTCCGGAGGAGGCGGTGCAGGTTTGCAGTCAGATGAGCCGACCTCGAAGGTACGCGCTGAGGTAATCCACCACGGTCACGATCAGATAGAGGGCGAGAAGCAGCGTGAGGAGGCGGTGCTCGAGGAAGAGACTGATGGCAATCTGGATCTGCTGGCCCAGGCCGCCGGCCCCGACGTCGCCCAGGATCACCTACGCGAGTCAGAGACTGAGAATGATGCGAACCTGGTTCTCGACCTCGGCCATCAAGGTATCAGGCAAGGCACCGATCTCTTGCCGGAA
>CAZCMC010000272.1:0-2572 GCA_964499665.1 uncultured bacterium
CTTCACCTGCTGTCAACCGTGAACCGTGGGCCCCGTAGGAATACCGAAACGCGTGAGATGCGGTCAGCGTTCGGTAGGAGCCGAACCGTTCCTCCGCGTCATCGATCCGGTCGAGAGGGTGCTCCTCCTCTTCTCCGCCATCGAACACCCGGAGGAGTTGGTATGTTGTGCTCCGCTGCGCGGGGAGGCGCCCCAGATCACGGATCATGCGGCGGAGTTCGGCGGGCGACACAAGCTGGCCGTGAGATGCACCGGCCGATGTTGAGATGCTCTCGTTGATCAGGGTTCCGCCCAGATCATTGGCTCCGGCTGTCAGAAGGTACTGGGCCATCTTGGGCCCCTCCTTGACCCAGGATGATTGGATGTTCTTGAACGTCGGGCCTAACATCAGGCGCGCCAGGGCATGCATCTTGACCACCTCGCTGCCGGTTGCCCCGGGGCGAACCCCCTTCACGAGCTTGCGTCGATACATCGGCGCCTCATGGTGGATCAGGCTAAGCGGCACGAATTCGGTGAATCCGCCCGTCTCCTTCTGGATGTCGCGCAGGAGGGCCATGTGCTTCACCCAGTGGATCGGCTGCTCGACGTGGCCGTACATGATCGTCGAAGTGGTCGGGATCCCCAGCGAGTGGGCGGTGGTGACCACCTCGATCCACTGGCGGGTGGTGATACGGCCCCGGGAGATCGTGTCGCGGATCTCATCGTCCAGGATCTCGGCCGAGGTCCCGGGAAGCGTGCCGAGACCAGCCTCCTTGAGAGCCATGAGATAATCTGGGATGGGAATTCGAGATCGCGTGGACCCGTACAGGATCTCCTCCGGTGAAAAGGCGTGGATGTGGATATCCGGCAACTGCTGCTTGATGGCCCGGCAGATCTCGATGTAGAACCGGCCATCCAGTTTCGGCGGGAGGCCGGCCTGGATGCACACCTCGGTTGCGCCCATCTCCCGGGCCTCTTTCGCCCGCCTGACCACCTCCTCGACAGGCAGGAAATAGCCCTCTTCCTCCCGGTAGTCCCGGCTGAAGGCGCAGAAGGTGCAATGTTTGATGCAGACATTGGTGAAGTTGATATTGCGGTTGACCACATAGGTGACGGTCTCTCCCACCTGTCGCCGTCGCAACTCATCGGCCACCATGACCAGCGCGTGGAGATCCGGGCCCTGTGCGTCGGTCAGGCGAAGGCCCGCCTCCACGGATAGCTCTCGACCTTCGAGCGTCCGCTCAAGCAGACGCGAGATGGTCGGCTCGGTCCGGGAAAGAAGGCGCTCAAGCTCGCTGTCTTGATCGTGAGTGAAAGGCTGCTTGAGCCTCATCGTGTCTCTCCTCTCTGGGATAGCCGGCCTCGTCGACCAAGGACATGATCCTGGGGGCCAGGGGCGGAGGGATGAACCCCTCCTTGCGGAAGATATATTCAGGGTAGATCGCGAGCCGCTCCCTCAAGTGGTAGCCGAGGGATGCGGTTTCCTCGCGGAGGACGGCGATCTGTGGCCAGGAGGCCTCGGGGTTGATGAAGTCCTCGGTCAGCGGCGAGATCCCACCCCAGTCGTTGATCCCCGATAGCAACAGCATGGGGTAGGCCTCGGGGGTCAGGTTCGGCGGGGCCTGAAGGTTCATCTCCGGACCCAGGATCAGCCGCGCCACGGAGAGGGTCCTGAGCATGTCGAGGAGCGTCGGTTCGGGAAAGGCTCGCATCGGGATCGTCGGCTTGACACGGAAGTTCTGGACGATCACCTCTTGCACGTGACCGTACGCCGAGTTGAGCGCCTTGATGGCAAACAGGGAGTCGATCCGCTCCTGGAGGGTCTCGCCGATCCCGATCAGGATCCCGGTGGTGAACGCGATTCGAAGCCGCCCGGCCCCCTCGATGGTCTTGAGGCGAAGCCGGGGGTGCTTGTCCGGGGCCGGGTGGTGTGGTCCGCCAGGCTGCATCAGCCGCGCGCTCACCGATTCCAGCATCAGGCCCATGCTGGCGTTGGCGTCGCGCAGCATCGCCATCTCCTCGATGGTCATCGTCCCTGGGTTGGCGTGCGGAAGCAGCCCTGTCTCCGCCAGCGTGAGCTGGCACATCCTCGCCAGATATTCGATCGTGGTCCGGTGCCCGCGCTCGGTGAGGAAGCGCCTGGCCTCCGGGAAGGTCAGTTCGGGCTTCTCTCCAAGGCTGAACAGGGCCTCCTTACACCCCAGCCTCGCGCCGGCGGAGGCGATGGCCAGGACCTCCTCGGCGGTCATGAACCCATCGTCTGGCTCTCCGGGGTCCCGGCGGAAGGCGCAGTAACCGCAGCGATCGCGGCAAAGCCTCGTGAGAGGGATGAAGACCTTTTTCGAGAAGGTGACTGTCCGCCCTTTTCCGGTATCTCGAAGGGTGGCCGCGAGATCCAGCAGTCGGAGGAGATGGCGACCTGAAGCCCTCATCAAGGCGAGAGCGGTCTCTCGCGTGAGGGGCCTGCCGGAGGTAGCCTCATCGAGCGCGGCCTCAACGCCCACAACGCTTGGCTCAGATTCAGGGTCCCGATCTAGCAGGCCCAGCCGAGCTAGTGCGGCGGCGGCAGCAGAATCAGACATGCGAACTCCAA
>CAZCMC010000273.1:0-2548 GCA_964499665.1 uncultured bacterium
ATGGGCACGGTCGTGGAGATCGAGGCGAATCACCCCGATCTCTCGATCGCCAAGCCGGCCGCCGAGGCCAGCCTTGAGCGAATGGTGGATGTGGATCGCCTGATGAGTACCTTTCGGCCTGACAGCGAGATCAGCCTGGTGAACCGTTTGGCAGCCACACTCCCCGTGTCGGTCGGAAAGGAGACATTCGGCGTGCTTTCAGAGGCCAAGGAGATAGCGCAGATGAGTGGCGGGGCATTAGACGTCACCATCCACCCGTTGATGCAGCTCTGGCGCCGCACGACGCAGCGGGGCCGGCTTCCATCATCGCGGGAGATTGAGGCAACCCTCGGCTTGGTGGCCCATAGCGGCCTTTCTGTTAACCCCAACAGCCGCTGCGTTCAGCTACAACACCCCGGGATGGGCATCGATTTAGGGGGAATCGCCAAGGGGTATGCCGTTGACGTCGCAGCGCAGGCCCTCAAGCAGTGCGGGGTGTACAGTGGTTTGGTCGATGCGGGGGGCGACCTCCGAGTCGTCGGCCGCAACCGGGACGGGGGTATTTGGAGGATTGGCCTGCGGCATCCTCTCGCGCCTTCGAGGCTGTTGCTCTCGGTTCTGGTCGAGGATGAGGCTGCGGCGACATCCGGAAATTACTTTCGCTACTTCACCGTTGGCGGGCTGCGTTACGGCCATCTGTTACACCCTCGAACCGGAACGCCAGCGGATAGCGCGCTGAGCGCGACTATCATCGCAAAGAGCGCGATGCGCGCCGACGGCCTGGCGACTGCCGCCATGATCCACGGGGCAGGCGCGATGGCCTTCGTCCAACGTGTGAGCGGGATCGAAGGGATCGTGGTCCACCCTCTCGCTCGCCATCCAGGGAAGGTCTCGGTTCAAATCACGCCGGGGCTTCGCGGCCGGCTGGAGCTTTTGGATCGCTCGGCAGAGCTTGAACGATGATTTACTCACACAGACAGGTAACCAAGAAGTCGAAGGGAGGAGGACGTGAAACTGTTGCGCTATCTGATCGCTGCCTTGATGGTCGTGATCGCCTCGTCCAGCATGGCGGTCGCGGCGACATTGGGTGATCTGGAAAAGCAACTGAAGGACATTCAGACACAAATCGAAAACCTGAAGCTAGAAAAGCAAGAACAAGATCGGCGGGTGAAAGAGATCGAGACTGCTCAAAAGGAGAAGGCTATGAAGGAGGCCGAGGCTCAACGAGAGCAGGCGAAGCGGCGAGAAGAACAGGAGCGAAAAACCGGCATCCTCGCCGAAGAGATGGAGACGCTCAAGAGCAAGTTCACCCTACCTGAAACGGTCGAGTACAAGAGCCTCTACGGCCTGGGTCCGGCGGCCTCGAAGGTCTACCAGATGCCGAGAGGGCTTTCGATCGGCGGCTACGGCGAGGCCAGCGCCATCTTCTTCGTCGGCGACAATGAGGGGCCGAGCAAGAGGAACAACGTCGGCGACCTCGTGCGCTTCGTGACCTATATCGGGTACAAGTTCTCGGACCGGATCATCTTGAACTCGGAGATCGAGCTCGAGCATGCGACGACCAATAGCACCGCGAGCTCCTCCGGCGGCTCGGTCTCTGTGGAATTCGCGACGCTGGACTTCCTCCTGACCGAGCAGGCGAACGTCCGAGCGGGCCTGCTCCTGATCCCGATGGGATTTCTGAACGAGATCCACGAGCCCCCATTCTATTTCGGCAACCTCCGCCCAGAGGTGGAGCAACGTATCATCCCGACTACCTGGCGGGAACTCGGCGCAGGTCTCCACGGGACGATATTGCCGGGGCTGACGTACCGAACCTATGTCGTGAACAGCCTGAATGCAAAGGGCTTCACGAATGCAAACATCCGGGGGGCCCGACAATCGGGAGATCGGGCCCTCTTTGAAGACATGGCGTGGACAGCCCGCCTCGACTACGCGCCGATTCTTGGCCTCCAGGTAGGAGGCTCAGTTTTCTGGGGCAACAGCGGGCAGGACCAGACATACGCGGGGAGAAAGATCGACGCCACCTTCACCCTCTACGAACTGCATGGTCAATACCGGTATCGCGGACTACAACTGCGCGCGCTCTTCACGCAGGGCCACATTGGCGACGCCGATATCTTGAGCCAGGACCTGATCAGTCGAGGGCAAGCGGCGAATGGACCGATCAGCAGCCGCCTCATAGGCGGGTATGCGGAGGCCGGGTACGACATCCTTCCGCTCCTGTTCCCAGGGACCGAGATGTCGCTGTCTCCGTTCATCCGATTCGAGCGACTCAACACCCAGGCCGATGTCCCCGCCGGCTTCACCGCCGACGGGTCCAAGGACATCACAGTGATCAACGTTGGCTTGAGCTATAAGCCGATTCCGAACGTGGTGATCAAGCTCGACTACCGGAACCTCGGCGCGTCGGCAGGACAGATCGCCGACGAATTCAACATCGGCTTCGGCTTTATCTTTTAGCCGAAGCCGGGGAGTATGGGAGGAGAAAGGCCATGCGTGCCCTGGCGGGCCTGACCTTCCTGCTCGTCTTGCACCTCTGCGCACCCGTTGGCCTCCTCGCCAAGGT
>CAZCMC010000274.1:0-2536 GCA_964499665.1 uncultured bacterium
ATAGATGGCGACGCAATTGGTGAAACCGGAGCGCTTTTTCCTGGAGAAGTTCGGCCTGACGGAGCGGCACCTCGAGCGGGGGTTGGGCGCCGCCCTCGGCGCGCAGATCGATTATGCCGACCTCTATTTCGAATACCGGATCGGCGAAGTCCTCTCGCTTGAGGAGGGGATGATCAAGCGGGCATCCAAGAATATCAGTCAGGGGGTCGGCGTCCGAGCGCTCGCCGGTGAGAAGACCGGCTACGCCTTCTCCGACGAGATCAACCTACAGAATCTTGAGTTGGCCGGCTCCCGGGCAAAGGCGATCGCCGAGAGGGCGGGCGCCGGGAATCCTCCGCCGGTCAAGGTTGGGGGCAGCCCTCGCCACGATCTCTATCCGGTCCGTATCCAGCCGATCGAGATCCCGGTGGAGAAGAAGATCGATCTGCTCCAGCGGATCGATGCCATTGCCAGGAAGGAAGACCCCCGGATCGTCCAGGTCATGGGCTCATTCGCCAGTGAGTACAAGATCGTCTTGGTTGCGACCTCCGCCGGCGTCATGATCGGCGACATCCAGCCGCTTTCGCGCCTGAACATCACGTGCATTGCCCAAGAGGGAGACAACCGCCAGATGGGGACATGCGGCGGGGGCGGCCGGGCCGAGTTCGAGTTCTTCCTGGAAGATGGGCGGTTCGAGCGCTACGCGAAGGAGGCCGCTCGACTGGCCATCGTCAACCTCAGCGCGGCCGATGCCCCGGCCGGGACCACGGATGTGGTCCTCGGCCCGGGATGGCCAGGGGTCTTGCTGCATGAGGCGATCGGCCACGGCCTCGAAGGCGATTTCAATCGGAAGAAGACCTCGGCGTTCACCGACCGGATCGGACAGCGGGTGGCGTCCGAGCTCGTCACGGTGGTGGACGACGGGACGATACCGTCGCGGCGCGGCTCACTGAATATGGACGACGAGGGGACGCCGACCGGGCGCACCGTTTTGATCGACCGGGGGATCCTGCAAGGGTATCTGCAGGATCGGCTGAACGCTCGCCTCATGGGGATGAAGCCCACGGGCAACGGACGGCGCGAAAGCTATGCCTTTCAGCCGATGCCGCGCATGACGAACACCTTCATGCTCGCTGGCCCCTCGACGCCGGAGGAGATCATCGCGTCCGTCAAGCGGGGGTTGTACGCCGTGACCTTTGGTGGCGGTCAGGTGGACATTACCAGCGGCAAGTTCGTCTTCTCGGCGAGCGAGGCATACCTGATCGAGGATGGCAAGATTACGCGGCCGGTCAAGGGCGCCACGCTGATCGGCCACGGCCCGGAGGTCCTCACCCGCGTAAGCATGGTGGGAAATGACCTGAAGCTGGACGAAGGGATCGGAACCTGCGGCAAGGATGGTCAGTTAGTTCCCGTCGGAGTGGGCCTGCCGACGATCAAGGTCGAGGGGCTCACCGTGGGCGGAACAGAGGGCCTCAACAAGGCGGAGAGCTTTCTTCAATGATAAGCAAAGACATCGCCGAAGCGGTCTTGCAGGAGGCGAAGCGGAAGGGCGCCACAGAGGCCGACCTGGTCCTGGTGGAGAATGAGCTGGTCACAGTCCAGGTCAGGTTGGGCGAGGTGGAAACGATCCGTAGCGCTAGGGAGGTTGGACTTGGACTGCGCCTATTTTTCGGCAAGCGGTCGGCCACCAGTTCCACCTCTGACCTCTCCAAGGAGTCGCTCGTTCGACTGGTAGAGGATACATCTGTCCTTGCGAAGGTGACCGCCCACGATGAGTTCTCGGGTCTTCCCTCTGCGGAGGAGTGCGCCAGGAGCTTCCCGGAGCTTCACCTGTACGACCCCGACGGCGAGGCGCTCCCGGTCAAGGAGCGGATCGCCCGCGCCAAGGAAGCCGAAGCTGCGGCCCTGGCCTACGACCCCAGGATCACCAACTCCGAGGGGGCGGATTTCTCCAGCAACCTCTATCGGATCATCTACGGGAGCAGTCACGGCTTTCTGGGGGAGTATCGCGGCTCGACCTTCAGCCTTGCGGTGACGCCCATCGCCCTGTTCAATGGAGCGATGCAGCGCGATTACTGGTACTCGTACGCGCGAAACTTGAGCAAACTGGAGTCGCCGGAGGCGATCGGGAGGCGAGCAGCGGAGCGGACTATCAGACGACTCGGTGGGAAAAAGATCCGCACCCAGGAGGTCCCGGTGGTGTTCGATCCCGAGACCGCCGCCAGCCTGATGCGGACGCTCTGCTCCGCGGTGTCCGGCCCCTCGCTCTATCGGGGAGCCTCATTCCTGATCGACCGGTTAGGCGATCGGATCGCCTCGGAGATCGTCTCGGTGTACGACGACGGGACAATCCCTGGCTACCTGGGTTCGAAGCCGTTTGATGGCGAAGGGTTGCCCACCCGACGGAACGCGGTCCTGGAAAACGGCGTCCTGCGCAGCTACCTCCTCGATACCTATTCCGCCCGCAAGCTGAAGCTCGCCCCGACCGGCAACGCAGCCCGTGGCGTCGGCGACGTGCCGACCGTCGGGCCGACCAACTTCTTCCTCCAGCCCGGCC
>CAZCMC010000275.1:0-2533 GCA_964499665.1 uncultured bacterium
CCTCCCTGAACTGAATCATACCGCGCCGTGGAAGGAGAGTCAATTTGCTGTTCCAGGTCAATCCTCTCTTCA
Source organism: uncultured bacterium (assembly GCA_964499665.1). GTDB lineage: Bacteria > Methylomirabilota > Methylomirabilia > Methylomirabilales > Methylomirabilaceae > Methylomirabilis. The sequence continues at coordinate 73 of CAZCMC010000275.1, forward strand.
AGAGAAGCCTTGGGTTCTTTCATGCCAGTGTTTCAACGAGAGAGAACAGATGCTACTACCCAACGATCGGTCACTATGATACACTGCGCAGGTCCAAAAAGGCAGATCGGTTACCTTGACTGTGAGTCCAGGAAATCGTGAGGCGTATTTTCAGCAGCCTTACGTGCATGATGACCAGCGTGACGCCCTCGGAGGACGACAAGCGCCCGTAACTATTGTGCATGATGCGCCGTTGACTTCGAGGGTGGGTGGAGGAGAGACGGATCCATGACGGACGAAATGCTGACGCCGCGAATCATCTCCTATTTCTCCATGGAGGTGGCACTTGAGAGCCGTGTGCCCACCTACAGTGGCGGCCTGGGCGTGCTGGCGGGCGATGCGCTGCGCAGCGCGGCAGACCTGGGACTCCCCTTGGTGGGGGTGACCCTGCTCTATCGGAAAGGCTACTTCTCCCAGCGGCTTGACGACGAGGGACGCCAGCATGAGGAGCCATGGGAGTGGCCTGTCGATGAGGTCCTGCAGCCCACCGACGGTAGATGCCAGGTGGAGGTCGAGGGGCGGCAGGTGATTGTGCGTGCGTGGCGCTACCTGATCACCGGGATGTCAGGCGTCGAGGTCCCGGTGCTCCTGCTGGATACTGACGTTGAGGGCAACGATCCCTACGACCGCACGCTGACCCACTCCCTATACGGGGGCGACGAGCGCTATCGCCTGTGCCAGGAGGTGATTCTGGGGGTGGGCGGTGTCCGCATCTTGCGGGCGCTGGGCTACACGCGCGTCGCCAAGTTCCACATGAATGAAGGCCATGCGGCCCTGCTGGCCCTGGAGCTGTTCGCTGAGGAACTCAAGCGCGCCCCGGGCAAGCGAGAGGATGCCATCGGGCGGGTGAAGCGCATGTGCGTGTTCACCACCCACACGCCGGTGCCGGCAGGCCACGACCAGTTTCCCCTGAGTCTGGCCGAAGGCGTCTTGAGTCCAGACCACTGGGACGCGTTGCGGACATTGGGTTGTTGCGACCAGGCGCTCAACATGACAGTGGTGGGGCTCTATCTGAGCGACTACGTCAACGGCGTCACCAAACGCCACAGCGAAGTGTCGCGTAGCCTGTTTCCGGAGCACCCCATCGGCGCCATCACCAACGGGGTGCATTCTGCCACGTGGACGGCCCCGGTCTTTCGCGAGCTGTACGACCGGCATATCCCCGGCTGGCGAGAGGAAAACTCCTCCCTGCGATACGCCCTTGGAATACCCCTGGAGGCGATCCGGCAGGCCCACCACGAGGCGAAACAGCGGCTGATCAAGGAGGTCAACGACAGGGTCGGTGTGGAATTCGATCAGGACGCCTTCACGCTGGGCTTCGCGCGGCGGGCCGCTGCGTATAAGCGCCCAACCCTGCTCTTTCACGATCCGGATCGCCTGCGTCGCATCGCAATGCAGCATGGACCGCTGCAGGTGGTCTTTGCCGGAAAAGCCCACCCCAGGGACGAAGAGGGCAAGGCGTTGATTCAGGAGATATTCCGCTGGAGCAGGGAATTGCAGCCCGAGGTGAAGATCGCGTACCTGCCGAACTACGATATGGAGCTGGGGTTGGTCCTGACGGCCGGCTCGGACCTGTGGTTGAACACGCCCCAGCCTCCCCATGAAGCGTCCGGCACCAGCGGCATGAAGGCGGCCCACAACGGGGTGCCCAGCCTCAGCGTGCTGGACGGTTGGTGGTTGGAAGTCCCTGTGGAAGGGGTCACAGGGTGGGCCATCGGCTCCCGAGATCGGGGCCCATCGTTCGAGAGGCGGGATGACGAGGATGCGGAGGACCTGTACAGGAAGCTAGAGGAGACGATCCTGCCCCTCTACTACGGCGACCCCTTACGGTGGGCCGAGCTGATGCGATTCACTATCGCGCTCAACGCCTCCTTCTTCAATACGCAGAGGATGGTTCAGGAGTACGTGACTCACGCCTATCGCGACCGCTAGTGCCGTTCCAATTAACTTCGCCTAGCGGCGTTGCTGGCCCCCAGGGCACTCCCTGCGACGTACCCGGAAACGTACGCCTCGGTCGGCCCGCTGGGGCCGCGCCTTGCTAAGCTCGTTTCTTGGACCGGCAGGTGTGGGCCACCAACTTGTGCGATGACGTTGGAGGGGCCTAGCAACCCCACGCAAAGATAGGACTCCTCCCGCTCATCTGACTTGCTCTGGCCTTCGTCCAGCATGTGAGGCCGGATTTCTGCCTAGCGGCCCTTCGCCGCGTCGCCTCTGAGGGTCATGCACGTGCTCGAGGCCCGGGCGACAAGGCGATCCTGGTCGTCGGTCACGTCGCACTCCACGAGCCCGATGGTGCGCCCTCCCTTGATCACGCTCGCCACGGCAACGAGCCTGCCCTCCCACACCGGCCGCAGAAAGTTGATCTTCAGCTCCAGGGTGGTGAAACTCTCCCCATCGGCAACAGTGGCGGCGTACGCCCAGC
>CAZCMC010000276.1:0-2530 GCA_964499665.1 uncultured bacterium
CCTTTCCCCATGTCTCAGCCCCGAACAGCTCCCGACGGACCATCACCTGCTTGACCTTTACTTCCACGCCCAGCTCTTCCGTGGAGGCTGCGGACGCCGGGAGGATGACGATTTCTCCCGTAATCGGCCCGTATTCTGTCCCTTCGAGGAATGGAACGGCGTGGCCGGTAAGGCTCTTCGGTCGAACCCGGAACCCGTTGAGAGTGACGGTGAAATTGGGGACCTTCAGCGGGGTGCCTTCGATCAGCTTCCGCTCCACGTCCTGCGGGGCGAACTGCTTGGTCAGATCTGACAAGATGACCGTCGTCCCATCGCTCTTCTCGGGACCCGGTTGGAGGATCTCGATAGGCAGGCGCCACTCCCCGTCCGGCCTCGACCATTCCGCTTTATCGAAGGTTACTCGTGCCGCGAAGTCCCCTTTTTGCGTGGAGACAACAAAACGTTGACACGCCGAGAGGGTGGCGAACTTGCCAATGCCGAACTGGCCGATCCGATCGCGGCGAAAGATGGGAGACTTAGGCTTCAAGAGCTTCTCCTGAGAGCCGATGATGAAGTATTGGCGGAGTCCATCCAGGTCCATCCCGGTCCCGTTATCCTCGACGGAGACGGAGGTCTCGCTGATGGTGACCTTCACCTGCGTCGCGTCGGCATCGTAGGCGTTGTTCACCAGCTCACGGATCAGTTCGATGCTCTCTGAATAGAGCCGCTCGCCGATGGTGATTAGATGACTCTTATCGACAGAGACGGGAAGATAGCTGGTCGATTCCACGGACATTCCTATTCTGAGAATGACTTCTCAAGCCATCCCACTCCTCTTCGAGGAGATGGCGAGGGTGAGGAGTCCTTAAGAGATCCCTAGCGAAGCCAGGATCTTCAGATATTCCTCAAGCGAGGTGGCGCCGACGACCTTCTGGCCGCCGTCGAAGATGACGGTTGGGATGGCCGTGATTTGATACATATTGTGCGCCGCGTCGAACTCCTTCAGGACCTGGGCTCTGGCAGTCCCGGCGTCGTACTCCTTCAGGAACCTATCCATATCCACACCGGCACCTCGGACGACCTCAAGAACCTCATTTCGGATGCCGATGTTGATCCCCTTGGTGAAGAACGCTTCGAACAGGAGGAGATGGACTCGCTCGAACGCTTCATCGCCTTGTGAAGCAACGCACTTCGCAGCCTCGAGCGCGGGAAGGCTCCAGGTAGGATAGTCGTCCCGGGCCCACATCGTGAAGGTCACGCCATCCGGCGCCGACATCAAGGCTGCTCGTTGCCAACCCGCCTCCCTGTAGGTCCCCTTGAACTTCACAGTCGGGTAGGGCTCTGGCCGCAAGGGAAAAGCTCGCCGTTCGATCGCGACCCTGTCACCGAATCGTTCCTGAACTTTCCGCAGCCGAACCGCCGCAGGATAGCACCAAGGTCAGAGATAGTCAGAGTACTCGATGATTCTTACAGGTTGACCCACCCGAACCCTCTTAGATCCATGGAATTCTGTTGCGCGAATTCTACCCACACCCTAGTGATTGTAGTCCGCTTTTCCCGCCTTGTCCACCACGCCACCCGGCGCTCAGCCGAGCTTCTTCACGCTCCGACGTTATTCTTACATTTTGCCGAGTAGTTTCTTGAAGGCGGGTTCGTCGAGGGTGGGGACGCCGAGGCGCTTGGCGTCGTCGTACTTGCTCCCCGGGTCTTTCCCCGCGACGACGTAGTCGGTCTTCTTGCTGATTGACGAGGTCACGCGGCCACCCTGGCGGGTAATCAACTCCTTGGCCTCGTCGCGGGTCAATCCCTCCAGACCGCCTGTTAGGACGAAAATCTTACCGGCCAGCGGGCGCGGTCCTGTCGTCACGCCTTCTTCTGTCACGCTCACCCCCGCCTTTCGAAGCTGTTCGGTCTGGCGGCGATTTTCCTGCTGGCGGAAGTAGAGGGCCACACTCTGCGCGATGCGGGGGCCGACACCATAGATTTCGCCCAGCTCCTCCTCGGGTACCTGCTCCAGCCGATCCATCGACCCGTACTGCTGGGCTAGGATCGCGGCCACATGCTCGCCCACATACCTGATTCCGAGCGCGAATACCAGGCGACGGAGGCCGCGTCCCTTGCTCCCCTGAATCGCATTGTACAGGTTCGTCGCCGACTTCTCGGCGAGGCGCTCAAGGTCGGCGAGCGTCGCGACATCAAGTCGATAGAGATCGGCGAACTCCTTAACCAACCCCCGATCGACGAGCTGCTCCACCACGGCGTCGCCCAAGTGTTCGATGTCCATCGCACGACGCGAGCCAAAGTGTAGGAGCGACTGCTTGAGGCGCGCCGGGCAGGCGGAGTTCGTGCAGCGGCTGACGACCTCGCCCTCAGGCCTGAACGCCTCGGCGTTGCAGACCGGGCATCGGGTTGGGAAGCTGTATCGCTTGGTCCGAGCTGGGCGCTTGTCCCGAAGCACTCCCAGGATGTGCGGGATCACATCGCCGGCCCGCTCGATCAGAACGGTATCCCCCTCGCGGGCATCAAGGCGCTCGATCTCATCGGGATTGTG
>CAZCMC010000277.1:0-2519 GCA_964499665.1 uncultured bacterium
AGAACAGGAGGACGTCGACAAGCTCGCCCTTTTCGACGAGGTCCACGTTCGCCGGGATCTCGATGTATCCCTCTGCATCGGCCATTGAGGTGATCGCGCCCGATTCTTTGAAGACCGGGTGCACCTCTCCGCCCTCGAGGCGGACCGGGAGGTACTGATGTCGCCCGATGGTCGATGTGTAGCGACGGGCCATAGGGGCTTTCACGGAGGCCAGGCTCCGGGTCCGAAGCCTCGCCATCTTCCGGAGCGCCGGGGCCAGCATCCCATAGCCGTTCGTCAGGCATGACGTGGGATAGCCCGGCATCCCGAGCACCAGATGCCCTTCAACAATGCCGCACAAGGTCGGTTTGCCCGGCTTGACGGCGATGCCGTGGAACTTCACCTCGCCCATCCGCTCCACCGCCTCCACCATCATATCCCGCTCACCCACCGAGCTGCCCCCCGAGATCAGGATGAGATCGAAGGAGAGGGCCTCGCGGATCGTCGAGGTGACCGATTCCAGCGTGTCCTTCATCACGGGAAAAATCCGTGGCAACCCGCCGTTCTCGGTGATCAGGGCAGAGAGGGTATACGAGTTGATGTCATAGATCTTGCCGGGGCTGAGCGGGTCACCCGGCACGACGATCTCGTTTCCGGAGGGGATTACGGCCACCTGCGGCTTCTGATAAACTGCCGCCTTCTGGTACCCGAGGGCGGCAAGCACGCCAATCTTGCTCGGGTCAAGGAGCGTCCCCGGCGCAAGGACGCGGCTCCCCTGCTTGATATCCTCTCCGAGCGGCGAGGCGTTCTGCCGCGGATAGACAGGCTTGTAGACCTTGACCTTGGCGCCGTCCAGCTCCGTATCTTCCACTATCACGACGGCGTCGGCCCCGGCCGGCATGGGAGAGCCGGTCGCCACCTGGATGCAGGCCCCCGGGCGGACTTCCTTCGTGGCGATCTCTGCCGCGTGGATGACCTCGATCAGGTCCAGTATGGCGGGGGAGAAGTTCCCGGCCTCGAATGTGTCTTGAGCCTTGACCGCATAGCCGTCCATGGCCGCTCTGGGAAACGGCGGGACGTCCATCGCCGCGGTCACCTCCTCGGCCAGGACACGGCCCACCGCCTCCAGCAACGCCACCCGCTCTGTCCGATCGATCGGGCGGACGGCATCCATGATGATGCGCATGCCCTCCTCGAGGCCGAGGAAGGCCTTCATCGGTTTCATCGCCATCGCCCTACCCTCTTGCCCTCACACCACCAAACGGGCGCAGCAAGCAGCGCCCCTACAAGGCACCTCGCACGTCATTTTATCCCAGGCGCTCCAGGTATCGTTCGGCATCCATGGCAGCCATGCACCCCGTCCCAGCCGCCGTGACCGCCTGACGGTAAACATGGTCCTGGACATCGCCCGCCGCGAAGACCCCGGGCACACTCGTCTTCGTGCCGCCATGAGTGACGATATATCCGCGCTCGTCCATCTCCAGTTGCCCCGCGAACAGTCGGGTATTGGGGGAGTGGCCGATCGCTATGAAGACACCGTCGCACGGCAGCGTCTCCGACTTCGTCGAACCATTCACGCGTGTGCGAATCGCCGTCACCTTCCCCTGTTCGGGGTCCAGGATCTCCTCGACCGCCCGGTTCCATAGAAACCCGATCTTCGGATTCTTAAAGGCCCGGTCCTGCATGATCTTTGAGGCCCGAAGCTTATCCCGCCGATGGATCACCGTCACCTTCGTGGCGAACTTCGTCAGGAAGGTTGCCTCCTCCATGGCCGAATCCCCCCCGCCCACCACCGCGACCTCTTGATTCCTGAAGAAGAAGCCGTCGCAGGTTGCGCAGGTGGAGACTCCGTGACCGAGCAGGCGGCGCTCGGACTCCAGCCCGAGCAGGATGGCTGAGGCGCCGGTCGCGATGATGAGCGCCTTGGTCTCAAGCACCTCCTGCTCGACCGTGACGGCGACAGGCGATCGGCCCAGATCCACCGCGGTTGCGTCTCCCTTCAGGTATTTGGCCCCGAAGCGTTCCGCCTGTTGCCGCATCACCTGGATCAGGTCAGGCCCCTGGAGCCCATCCGGAAACCCGGGGTAGTTTTCGACCAGCGTGGTCAGTGTCAACTGTCCCCCGGCTTCCGCCCCTTCGATCACCAACGGATGGAGATTAGCGCGTGCAGCGTACAACGCCGCGGTAAGCCCTGCCGGGCCGGAGCCAAGAATGATAACTTTTTGCGACATGCTGGACACCTCAGGGAAGCTCTATGAAGATGTCGTTCCCTTGCACCTCAACGCGATAACTGGGAACCTTGGCCGCCGGATTGACCGGTGACACCCCACTTGTGATGTCGTATTTCCAGCCGTGCCAGTTGCAGGTGACGACGTTCCCCTCTAGCTCTCCCTCCCCCAATGGGCCGCCCCGATGGACGCAGGTGTTGCCGATTGCGTAGAAGGTCCCATCCACATTGAAAAGCGCGAGCTCCTTTCCGCTTGCGTTCACGACCTTTCCCTCTCCCGTGGAAAGATCTGTCACCTCCGCGACCTTGACCA
>CAZCMC010000278.1:0-2512 GCA_964499665.1 uncultured bacterium
CGGTCGCCCTCTCCCTGCTGTTCGCCGCCTATGAACATCCCCTCGTCGCCACCCTTTTCCTCCTGCTCCTGTTCTTCGCCCTCGGCGCAGGTCGCCTTGAAGTCGAACGTCGCCTGTTTCCCTCCAATCACGTCGATCGCCTTCCTGAAGATGCGCTAGAGCAGCCGCTCTGGATCGAAGGGATTGTCGTTTCGCCAACCGATCCACTGGCCTGGGAAACACGAGGTATGGAGACCGAGGCTGGTAGGATTCGAATCCTCCTTGACCTGCGGCGCATATGGCTGGAAGGCCGGGAGATTGAGGTCGGAGGGCGGGCGCGCCTGACGCTTCTTCAGCCGCAGATCGTGCCTACCTACGGGGATCGAATCCGCGGGCTGTTCAAGCTCCGCCGCCCCAGAGGATACCTCAACCCCGCCGGGTTCGACTACCCGCTCTATCTCAAGACCATGGGGGTGACACTGGAAGGATGGGCGAGCGAAGGGGACGTCCTGGAACGACGCGGAGCGGGAGAGGGGAACATCATACACGCCTGGGCGTATGCGCTCCGGGCCCGGATGATCCGCGCCGTCAACCAACTCCTGCCGCAGGACGAGGCTTCGCTATTGGCGGCGATAACCCTCGGTGAGCGAACCGGAATCCCTTCCCAGATCAGCCAGGCGTTCCTGGGCTCGGGGACGTATCATATCCTGGCGATCTCCGGCCTCAACGTCAGCCTGCTCGCCGGGGCGTTGCTTTTCGTTTTGAAGGCAATCCGCGTGCCGCTGCGTCTCAGGGCCCTCCTCTCGATGGGTCTCATCACGTTTTATGCAGCCCTGGCAGGCGGGAGCCCATCGGTTGTGCGCGCGGCGGTCATGGCTGACGTCTACCTGCTGGCCGTAGTGCTCGACCGCGAGGCCGATCCCTTGAACACCCTTGCCCTTTCCGCCGTGGCGCTGCTCCTGTGGCAGCCGTTGTTCTTATGGGATGTCGGGTTTCAGTTGACCTTCGTTGCCACCTACGCCATCTTGGCCGCAGTCAACTGGCAGCCGGTCCGATCACTGCCTCCACCATGGCGGTGGGGGATAGCCCCCCTCGTGCTCTCAGCGGCAGCCTTTCTTGGAACCGCGCCCATCCTGGCCTCGATCTTTCATCGCATCTCGCCCGTTGCGATCCTGGCCAACCTCCCGATCGTCCCATTGAGCGGTCTGCTGACCGGGGCAGGGATGCTCTTCGCCCTTCTGGCAACGGTGATCCCCCAGTCGCTCGGCCTGTTCGCCGCGCTGATGGGGTTCCTGATCAACCTACTTGTGAACCTCGCCATGTGGTTCGCGCGGCTGCCCCTCGCATCACTCCAGGTGTTCCCACCGTCTCCGGCGATGACGGTCTGCTACTACGTTGCCTTTGGGGCCTCGCTCTTTGCGGCGGGACGGCGCTGGGCTCGATGGGTTGTACTCTCGGCCGCCCTCGCCCTGTTGGTGCTCATCGGCGGTCGCCTGGTGGCCGATCGTTGGAACGAGAGAGTGCGTGTGACGGTCATCGACGTCGGTCAAGGCGACGGCATCCTGGTGGAGCTTCCCGGACAGCGCACGATCCTGATCGATGGCGGCGGGCTCTTTGACGATCGGTTCGACATCGGAGAACAGGTGGTGGTTCCATTCCTCCTGTCCCGCTGGATCGCTCGCCTGGACCTGGTCGTCCTCTCTCACCCGCACCCGGATCACTTGAACGGCCTGGCTGCGGTCCTCCGCCACTTTCCGGTCGGCGCGGTGTGGGATGGCGGGCAGCGGGTCACCAGCCCGTCCTATCTGTGGTTCGAAGAGGTGCTGCGTCACAAACGGATCCCACATAAGATCCTACAAGCGGGGTATCGGACGTCGGAGTTTGACCCGATCGAGATCGCCGTGCTTCACCCTCCAACGACCCTGTTGCGCGGCTCTCCCCGCGGCCGCTCTTCCGATGTCAACAGCAACTCCTTAGTCCTCTTGCTCCGGTATCGGGACGTCCGGGTCCTGCTTCCAGGCGATATCGAGGAGGAGGCGGAGCGCCGGCTGCTCGAGCAGCGGACCGACCTGTCGGCGCAGGTGCTGAAGGTCCCCCACCACGGCGGCAGGACCAGCAGCAGCCTCCCGTTCCTCGAGCGGGTCCGCCCGACGGTTGCGGTTGTTTCCGCCGGCTACCGAAACCGATTCCGACACCCCCATCAAGAGACGCTGGAGCGGTATCGCGCGATGGGCATCGAGCTGTACCGGACCGATCGGCACGGCGCGGTCACTATCTCGACTGATGGCCACACCATCGATGTGGCGCCGATGCAGAAATCACATCGCAGGCTGGACGAAGGAGGCTAAAGCGAACGCATTACATACTGTTACACCGGCATTGCGAGCCCTTCGACGAGTAGGGACACGGCATGCCGTGTCCCTACGCTGCGGGGCAATCCCGCCCTTTGGGTAGGGACACGGCATGCCGTGTCCCTACTTGGTTCCCCGGTAATGACGCGCGAAAGCCTGCGGCGGGCCTTTCTAGCGGGGGG
>CAZCMC010000279.1:0-2510 GCA_964499665.1 uncultured bacterium
GGGATCGGCAGCGGCCACTGATCCTGCCCGATGACCAACACCGCCTTCGTCTCGGTGGGCCGTTCCAGCTTGTTCGACTCCTCATAGGAGCGGACGAAGCGCGCCCGGTCCTGTTTGTCGGCCACCGCGTCCCCGGACGAGATGAGGTCCCTGCCCTCGGGCCCCAGGATCGAGGCGAGCGCCTCCATGTCACCGGCTTTCATGGCCTCGACGAGGGCCTGTACCGCCTCCCCTGGCGAGGCGAAGGTCCTCTGGTGCGGGCTGGCGGCGAACGCTTCCCGGGATTCGGCGGCGCCCATGAGCAGCGTGGCCACTATGGCTATGGCGAGCCGCCGGGGCAGGACGGGATGCGCATGCCGATTGGATGAAGTCATCCTTACCTCCTCTGGAGCTGCCGTTCGTGAGATTGTTGACCCCCCACGCTCCTCACTTGCGCCCTTCGCCCCCGCCGCCGGGCCGCCCGCCCCCGGCCGGCGCCTTCGGCACGCTCGGCGACGGCTTGGCCGTGCCCGTGCTCGTGCGGCTCGAGCGCCCGCGGTCGCTGAAGCCCCGGGTCGCGCCACCGCGTCCCAACCCCTCGAGAGCGGCCGGTGGGCGGGGCGCCTGGGGGACCCGCACCGTGGCGGGCGGGGCCCCTGGACCTCTAGCGACGCCGGCGGCCGGTGGGCGCGACACCCGCGGGGTCTGCGGCCCGGCAGGACCGCCCTGCGGGGTCCCGCCGACGCGAGGAGGGGCCGCTCCGCCGACCGGGCGACCACCGGTACCACGCGGCGCCGTTTGCTGCGGAGGCTGCTGCACGCGACCGCGGAATGCCTCGCGGCCGCCCGCGCCCGGAAGGGGGCCCTGGCCGAATCGCTGCCGAATCCCCGGATCATGGTATGGGACCCCCCGGCGGTGGAGCACGTTGTGGTGCCAGGTGCCGTCCGTGATGCGAGTCCGGGTGAAGGTGTTGAAGTGGTGCACATTGACGATGGTGACGTGGTGACGGTGCCAGTCGAAGCCGCCCCAGAGGACCGCCCCCACGGCCAGGCCGATGCCGAACGAGAACACGCTGGTCCCGACGACGTATCCCGGTGGGTACCAGTAATAGGGAGGGTAGGCCGGGTACCACCACGGCCCGTACACCACGGTGGGGTTGTAGACGGGAACGTAGACGATCTGCGGGGTGGCCGGCTCGATCCTGATGAACTGCGGCTCGGCGATGACAGTCTGCTGAGGGGTGCTCTGGAGATAGCCTGCGGCCTGCGCCTTGGCCCGCAGCGTTTGGACGGTGGCCATCAGATCCGGCTGCTGGGCGAGGAAGGCCTCCCCCAGCTTCTGGGTCCACTCCAAGTTCCCGTCCATCATGGCGAGCACCTGGGGAAACGCCGTCAACGACTTCACACTCGGATCCCAGGGCTGCTGCTGCATCGCCTCTTCCAGTTGCGGGCCGCTGACGTTGGGATACGCTTTGACCCAGCGGGCTGCCTGGACCACCTCCAGCGGGTAGGTGGACGCCATCAGGATCTGCGCCAAGAGCGCATCGGGGTACAGGGCGATCGGCGCCAGGAGCTGATCCAGTTCTTCTTGCCGGAAGGTCGGTGGCGCGATCGCACCCTCGAGAGGCGGCGGGGATGGCGGGGCGAATTGCGCCAGAACGCCGGGCGGCGCCGCCAGCAACAGGATCAGGACTCCAAGTAATGCGCGCCGTGCGGCGTCTTTCATCGTCATGCCTCGGCCTCGCTCTTCCCTTTTCCATTACGCCTCATCACCCGAGGCGTCGGTACCGGTCTTGTCATCGTTCCCCTCTGGCACTATGTACGAATCGTAAGGCTCGCGGGTTACGCATTCATTAGCGCCGGTGTCGCTCAGGCGCCATGGATGAACGATCCGCACGCCTCCGCTGCCGAAGAAAGAACCAGGCGTAAAGGAGTGCGAGGAGGATTAGGTTTGGGATGAAGATCGCCGGCATCCCCCATGGCCAGCCGTTGACCTTAAAATCCGAAATCGGCCAGAGAAACGGCGTGGGGAAAAATCGATAGGAATGCGTGAAGATGTCAAAGAGAATGTGCAGCCCCCAGGCGAAGGCCTCCCAGATCGGTTTGCGGAACACCACCCACAGGAGCGCGAACGCGAAGAGGAAGACGACCAGACTGTGCGTGAGGCTGTACACGCGATGGACGTACGCCGGGATGAGCGAAGGATCAGGGGGTTCGTGACCAAAGTGCGGACGTTCAGCCAGGCCGAGGAGCACGGCAACGTGGAAGGGCCCGAACGAAAACAGATCCGGGAGAACGCCGTAGCAGAACGCCAGGCAGAAGGTCCGCCTGTTCCTGCGTCCGAAGGCCAGACCGCCCCAGAGTCCATGGGACACGATGTCCATATGATAGGTACCTTATCACAAATACCTGTTGGTCGCTAAGGTGATACCCCTAACCTCTTAGAGTCCTCCCGGGTCTATTGGGTGTAGCCTCCCCGCCCCCCTCCCCTAAACCCAACACAGGCTCCGTTCACCCTGATCCTTCGAGACG
>CAZCMC010000280.1:0-2508 GCA_964499665.1 uncultured bacterium
CCTGGCCTGCAGTGCCAGTGGGTTTGAGCACCACAGTGGCCAGCGGGGGGAGGGTCAGGACCACTGAGAAGGAATGTCCATGGGCAGGGACCGGTTCTGCCATCGTCCCGCCGATATTCCCGAGGTTACTCCCTCCGTAGATCGCGGCATCGCTGTTCAGCAGCTCCCGATAATAGCCCCCGATCGGCACGCCGATGCGATAGCCAAAGCGGGGCACAGGGGTGAAGTTGCTGACAAAAACCACGAAATCGTCAGGGTTCTTGGCCCGGCGTAGGAACGAGACGACGCTTTGCTGCCCGTCGCGGCAGTCGATCCACTCGAACCCGGCGGGATCGAAATCGACCTCGAAAAGGGCGGGCTGCGACCGGTAGAGGTTGTTCAGGTCGCGAACCAATCGCTGCACGCCCTTGTGGTGGGGGCCTTGCTCCAGCAGGTGCCAGTCCAGGCTCTGATCGTGATCCCACTCCCGCCATTGGCCAAACTCTCCTCCCATGAACAGGAGCTTCTTTCCCGGATGCCCGTACATGTACGCGTACAAGCAGCGGAGGTTTGCGAACTGCTGCCAGATGTCGCCCGGCATCTTGCCCAGCAGCGATCCCTTCCCGTGCACCACCTCATCGTGGGAGAGGGGCAGGACGAAATTCTCGGTGAATGCGTAGAGCAGGCCGAAGGTGAGGCTATTGTGATGGTAGCTCCGGTAGACCGGGTCAAGGGCCATGTAGCCCAGCATATCGTGCATCCACCCCATATTCCACTTGAGTCCAAAACCGAGGCCGCCCACGGTGGTCGGGCGCGAGACCTGGGGCCAGGCGGTGGACTCCTCGGCAATGGTCATCGCGCCAGGATGGCGCTCATAGGCCAGTTCATTGAAACGTCTCAGAAAGGCGATCGCCTCGAGATTCTCGTTCCCGCCGTAGACGTTCGGGACCCATTCACCGGGTTTCCGGGAGTAATCGAGATAGACCATCGAGGAGACTGCATCCACCCGTAGGCCGTCCAGGTGATATCGCTCCAGCCAGAAGAGCGCGTTGCCCAACAGAAAGTTGGCCACCTCTGTGCGGCCGTAGTTGAAAACCAAGGTATCCCATTCCTTCTGCTCGCCTCTCCGGGGGTCGGCATGCTCGTACAGGTGAGTTCCGTCGAAGTGGACCAGTCCGTGTGCGTCGCGAGGGAAGTGGGCCGGGACCCAGTCCAGAATGACGCCGATCCCGCGCTGGTGCAAGTGATCGACGAAGTACATGAAGTCGGCAGGCGTCCCGTAACGACGGGTGGGGGCGAAGTAACCGATGGCCTGATACCCCCATGACCCGTAGAACGGGTGTTCCGTGATCGGCAGCAGCTCGACGTGGGTATACCCCAACTCGCTGACGTAATCGGCCAGCTTGTGCGCAAGCTCCCGATAGGTCAGAAAGCGATTCGCTTCCTCCGGCGCCCGCATCCAGGAGCCCAGGTGCACCTCGTAGATTGCCAACGGGCGCTCGAGCGGGTTGTGGCGATCTCTGGCCTCCATCCACGCCTCATCACCCCACCGATAGGTGTCGATATCGCACACGATCGAGGCGGTCCGAGGGGCCGACTCAAAGGCACCCGCGTACGGGTCGGCCTTCAGCGCGATCTCCTCGCCGGATCGTGCCTTGACCTCAAATTTGTATAGCGCTCCCTCCCCCAATCCCGGAATGAAGATCTCCCAGATCCCGTTTCCTGGATGGTTCCGCATCGCGTGGCACCGGCCGTCCCAGTGATTGAAGTCGCCGACAACGCTGACCCTCCTGGCGTTGGGAGCCCAGACCGAAAAATTCACCCCCGGCACGCCCTCCAGTTTCGTCGTATGGGCTCCGAGCTTCTCATAGTTGCTGAGGTGAGTGCCCTCACCCATCAGGTACAGATCATACTCGCTCAAGGCAGGTGGAAAGCGGTACGGGTCCTCGACCTCCAGCGTTTGTCCCTGCCCGTCAACTACCCGCAGCCGATAGGCAAACAGGTGACGACGCCCCAAGAACACTGTCTCGAAGAAGCCATCCGTGTGCAGCAGCTCCATTGGCTCGCCGTCGTCGGGGAGATCGACGGGAACAACCGACGCCTGTCGGACTCCTGGGAGGAAGACGCGCACCGCCACGGCGGTCCCGGTTCCGACCCCGACCTGATGCGGGCCCAGCACGGCGAACGGATCCCCGTGCTCTCCCTGCACGATGGCCTTGACGTCTTCAATGGGGAGGGTTGGCAACATCAGATGCCTTGAGGGGTGATCACGGACGGCTTCATGTGGCCTCGGTGCGGCTTGCGGGCAGATGACTGACACCCTCGCTGGACTGGCAGACCCCAGCGCGACCCCGGGCAGACTTGTACCGACGACTCATCCCCGACCTTCAGGGCGTGCCCGCTATCTTTTTCGACTCAAGCTCCTGAAGCCGTTGCTCCAGCTCCACGATTCGCTGTGCCTGCTCTCTTGACCGCGTTCGAAGACGAAACGTCCCCGGGAGGCTCAGGAGGACCGCCATGACCACGCCG
>CAZCMC010000281.1:0-2498 GCA_964499665.1 uncultured bacterium
CCCACTTCGTCGCTGACGAGGCGCGTGACCGCCGCCACGCGATCGGTGGGCTCCAGCCCCTGGAGCCGCACGCCTTGGGTGGCCCTGCCAATCAGGCTGATCTCATCCACCCGCAGCCGGGTGATCTTGCCCTCATGAGAGATCATCATGATCTGATCGCCGGGCTGCACCTGCATCACCCCGACGACGGCGCCGTTTCTCTCCGTGGTCCGAATGTTGATGATCCCCTTGCCCCCCCGTCCCTGCAGGCGGTACTCCTCCAGCTCGGTCCGCTTGCCGTACCCCCGCTCGGTCACGGTGAGGGCCGCTGCGCCCGGCGAGACCACCTCGACCCCGACCACCTCGTCGCCATCCTCCAGAGAAATGCCGATGACGCCGCGTGCGGCGCGGCCCACCGGCCTAGCCTCTTCCTCTTTGAAGCGGATGGCCATCCCCTGCCTCGTCCCGAGCAGGACCTCGTCGTCTCCCTTCGTCATGCGGACCACAATCAGCTCGTCCCCTTCGTCCAGCGTGATCGCGATGATGCCGCCGGCCCGCGGGTTGCCATAGGCGTTCAGCTCGGTCTTCTTGATGATCCCGCGCTTCGTCGCCATCAGGAGGTAGCGATTGACCTCGAACTGGCGGATCGGGATCATGGTGGTGATTATCTCGCCGCCGCCGAGCTGCAAGAAGTTGGCGAGGGCCTTGCCCTTCGCCGCTCGCCCGAGCTGAGGGAGCTCATGGACCTTGAGCCAGTGGACCCTCCCCTGGTTGGTGAAGAGCAGGATATAGCTGTGCGTCGTGGCGACGAAGAGGTGCTCGACGTAGTCCTCCTCCTTTGTCGCCATCCCGGTCGTCCCCTTGCCTCCTCGGTGCTGGCTGCGATAGACGTTGAGGTTGCTCCGCTTGATGTAGCCGCTGTGAGTAATGGTAATCACCATCTCTTCATCGGCCAGCATGTCTTCCAGCTCGATCTCGGCGGTCTCTTCCAGGATCTGCGTGCGCCGAGGATCCCCATACACCTCCTTCAAGGCCAGCAGCTCGTCCTTGATGATCTGACGAACGAGGGCATCGCTGGCCAGGATGGCGCGGTACCGCTCGATGGCCTGAAGGATCTCGCTGTATTCGTCCTGGATCTTCTGCCGCTCAAGCTGAGTCAGACGCTGCAGGCGTAGATCGAGGATCGCCTGGGCCTGGATCTGGCTGAGCCCGAACTGGTCCATCAGGCCGGACCGCGCGTCGTCCGCTGAGCGAGACCGGCGGATCAGCGCGATGATCTCGTCCAGGCGATCCAGCGCGATGCGATACCCCTCCAGGATGTGGGCGCGCTCCTCGGCTTTCCTGAGGTCGAAGCGTGTCCTGCGGAGAACGATGGTCTTCCGGTGCTCGATGAAGTGGTGGAGCATCTCCTTCAACGCCAACACCTTCGGCTGGTTGTCCACCAGGGCCAGCATGATGACGCCGAAGGTGGATTGCATCGGGGTGTGCTTGTAGAGCTGATGGATGATTGGGGAGGCCAGCTCGTCCTTCTTGAGTTCGATGACGATCCGCATCCCTTCCCGATCCGACTCATCCCGCAGATCGGCGATCCCCTCGATCCTTCGATCTCGAACCAGCTCGGCGATTCGCTCCACCAGCTTGGCCTTGTTGACTTGGTACGGCAGCTCCGAGACGATGATGCTCTCTCGCCCGCCCCTGCCTTTCTCGACGAACGCCTTCGCGCGCATCTGGATCAGGCCGCGGCCCGTCATGTATGCGTCCCGGATCCCCTGCTTCCCGTGGATGTATGCGGCGGTGGGAAAGTCCGGCCCCGGCAGCGCCTCCATAAGCCGATCCGGCGTCACCTCCGGGTCATCCAGTTGCAGCAGCAGGGTGTCCACGGTCTCACCCAGGTTGTGGGGCGGGATGTTCGTGGCCATGCCGACCGCGATCCCGGAAGAACCGTTGACGAGAAGGTTCGGAAGGGCCGCCGGCAGGAGCGTCGGTTCCTGAAGCGTGTCGTCGAAGTTGGGCGCAAAGTCAACCGTCTCCTTGTCGATGTCGCGGAGCATCTCCTGGGCGATCCTCGAGAGTCGGACCTCGGTGTACCGCATCGCGGCCGGCGCGTCCCCGTCCACCGAGCCGAAATTGCCCTGGCCGTCAACGAGCGGGCACCTCATGGAGAAGCCTTGGGCCAGGCGGACGATTGTATCGTAGACCGCCGTTTCCCCATGGGGGTGGTATTTCCCCAGGACTTCACCCACAACTCGGGCTGCCTTCTTGTGGGCGCGGTTGAAGACGAGCCCAAGCTCCTGCATGGCATACAGAACCCGGCGGTGGACCGGCTTCAGGCCGTCTCGCACATCCGGCAGGGCCCGCCCGATAATGACGCTCATCGCGTAGTCCATGTACGAGCGCCGCATCTCCTCGTGGATGTCGGTGGGCCTCACCTCGCCGATCCGATTCAATGGGGCGCGCTGCTCGTCAGGCATTCGCTCCTCCTCGATCCGCACAAACGAAAATGGCCCGATCCCCGGGCC
>CAZCMC010000282.1:0-2487 GCA_964499665.1 uncultured bacterium
TCTTCGTTGCGCCCAGGGACAAGAGTTTCGAGAAGGTCCTTGGGAATATCGAGGAAGTGAAGACGCGAGGCGGGATCGTCATCGCCATTTCCGACGAGACAGACCCCCGCCTGATGGCCAAGACCGACCATCTCGTGAGCGTCCCGCACACCTCTTCCCACCTGATGCCGCTCCTCCTCGTCGTCCCCCTCCAGCTCCTGGCCTACCATATCGGCGTCAGGAAGGGCTGCGACGTGGACCAGCCCCGCAACCTCGCCAAGAGCGTCACCGTCGAGTAAACGCAGGCCAACGTTCCGTGTGCCAGGTGCCGGGCGAGACTCCAAGTTGCTTGGCTAAGTTTGATAACTCTATGAAAAGCGGTTCAGGACGTGCTGCCATTGGAACGGGGGTTCACAGCCGTATTTGAGAAGCGCGGACAGTGGTACACTGCCTGGGTAGAGGAGATCCCAGGAGTAAACACCCAAGAATGTACACTAAACGAAGCGTGAGAGAATCTCAAAGAGGCGTTGGAACTCGTCTTGAAATCGCAAGCTAGACTTTCATCCCCAACATACTTTCTTTGTGATAATCGCTTCTCCCGCGCTATAATCCACTGGAAGGAGAAACCTTAATGTCCAAGGTACTGAAAGCACTGGAGAAAGGTGGTCTCGTCCATCTGGAACGCCTGGCCTCTATCCTTCGGGGACTAACTCCCCCAGAGCTGGAGACCCTGGAGCTGCTCCTTGATCCCCAAGCGGGGACAACGATCCGGCGCGCCCTGAAAGAGCTGGACCGGGGCGAAGGCATCCCACTTGAGAAGTGGTGAGCCTTTCGCCGTAATCCTTGCTCCCTCTGCTCACCGCCTTTACAAGAAATTCGCCGCTGCCCTTCAGGAACGGATCAAGGAAGAAGCCCAGAAGGTTGCCCGATCGCCTTATAGCGCGCTATCACTCCATTCCCCCTTCCAAGGCCTGCGGTCCCATCACTTCCACTTTCGCAAAGCGGAATATCGGATCGCCTACCAGATCCGAGAGGATAAGCGACAAGTTGAGATTGTCTTGGTGAAGAGCCGGGAACGCTTCTATGAAGTCCTCGCGCGGCTCGTCCGGCAACGCTAGCGGCGCCCGAACTTTGGATGAGACAGCAGTGGGGAAACCACTTGACAACCCGGTAGCTCTATCTATAGGATTACCGTAAGGAGTTCCTTATGGAAAAGATAGTGGCTATAGAGGAGGCTCGGCGGACGCTCGGGAAGCTGGTCCTGGAGGTGGCGTCGTCGAGACAGCCGGTCATCATTGCGAGACGGAATTCAGAGCGTGCGGTGCTCTTGGGGTATGAGGAGTACGAGCGGCTCCGGTCTCAAGAGGCGCAGATGGCGGAGAGCCGCTTTCACGAGGCGCTAGAGCGGATTCATTCAGCGGTCGCCAAGGCCGGAGTAAGACCCGATGTCGTCAAGGAAGCGACCCGCAAAGTCCGGCGCTCTTGAAGGTTGTCCTCGACACCAACACGCTGGTCTCCGCCATAGGATGGGAAGGGCCACCTGCCCGCATCCTCCGCGCCTGCCGAGCCGGGAGATTCTCTCTCCTGACCAGCCCACAGCTTCTCGAAGAGCTGACCAGGGTTCTCACCTATCGAAGGCTTCGGGTCATTGCCCGACACCCGGATTTGCCACACATCCTCGAATGGCTGCACGCTCCCCCGAGGGTTGTCTTTCCCCGGCGAACTGTCACAGTCATCACGGAGGATCCGACAGATAACCACGTGCTGGAGGTTGCAGTTGAGGGGCACGTGGGCGCAGTGATCTCAGGGGATGAGCATCTTCTTGCCTTAAAGATGTTCGAGGGAATCCCCATCCTCGCCGCCGCCGCGTTCTGCCGCAAATGGAACATCTGAGTCGATTGTCGCTTTCTAATACAAACGCGATAAGTGCCTTTACGCTGTCATTGCGAGCGACCAAATAAGCCGAAGCCCAGAGCGAAGCGAAGGGGTGGCAATCCGACACACTGTGTCGTTGCGAGGCACGTTCGCTTCGCTCAGTGTGGACTCCGCCGAGGCAATCTCTCCGAGATTCTTCGCGTCGCTCAGAATGACCTTTCACGTCAGATCGCTTCGGTCCCCTTCGCTTCGCTCTGGGCTTCGGCTCCCTCGCCGCGCGATGCGGGTGGGCGAAATGCGGCCTCCCCTGCCGGCCCCAGCCTGACACCCGGAATTGCTCGCTTCACCGGGGCGAACGCGAGCGTGAGCACCGCGATCGCCCTCTGACCCGGGCCATCCTGCGCCGCCACGGGCTCACGGTCTAGAAGCGGGCGGAGGGGTGCGGCTGCGGGGCCGGGGGGGGCGCCGCCGGGTGGCAGGGGCAGCATCGAGAGAAGGACTGAGCTGCGGGCTACGTGAGTGCGGCGCGCGCGGGTGGGGCGGGCGGGCCCAGGTCCGAACGGCCCTGTACATGGCCGGCGCTGACCGCGACCCGCTACAATCCGGTCATTCGGGCGTTCTATGCCCGCCTCT
>CAZCMC010000283.1:0-2460 GCA_964499665.1 uncultured bacterium
CCATCCACACACCGCTCATCCATCTGACGAAGGCCGAGATCATTCACCGGGGCGCGGCCCTCGGCGTCGATTTCGCCTTCACCTGGAGCTGCTACGATCCGACGCCGGACGGCCACCCGTGCCGCGCCTGTGACAGTTGCATCTTGCGGCAGAAAGGGTTCGCCGAAGCCGGCATCCCCGATCCCGGCTCTCTCTCTTTTTTCGCCGACACCTCACGCCACCAAGGCTTCGTCCCCTAGCCACTGACCAACGCAACCTCGTTGTCAAGCGGTCCGCACATTGAGATGTTGGTCTTGCTTGAGTGTCGCAGAGGTGCTAAACTACGTCTCATAAGTGCTACACCTAGTGCCGCTGTAACCATGTCACCCTACGTTGGTGGGCACTCTGTCGGGCCAAGTAGCGAGCATGGCAAGGCGCGGCCGCCGCGGGCCGACCGAGGCGTACATTGTCTGGTACGTCGCAGGGAGCGCCCCGGGGGCTTGCAACGCCGCTAGGCGAAGCTAATTGGCTCGACACTAGACTGGAGGTGATTAAACATGCCGACTACGTTGCCACGGATCTCTACGGTTGTCGAGCGGTCGATTTACGAAGCGGTCGCAATGCTAGCTAAGAGGGACGGGGTGTCGCTATCGCAGAAGGCGAGAGATCTTCTTCTTGAGGCCTTGGAGCTCATTGAAGATGCGGGCCTTGAGGCGATGGTCGAGCGGCGCCGGAAAAACCCAGGAAAATCCGTTCCTCTGGCTGAGGTCAAGCGACGCTTCAGGATCAAGTAGAGTACCTTGGGATACCAAGTCGAACTGCGCCCAGACGTGGTTGCAGAGGACCTTGGGGAACTCCCGGCGAACATTCGCGCCCGGATCATCCGGGCGGTTGAGAGCAGACCTGCGACAGAGCCGACACGATATGGGGTCAGGTTAAGACAATCACTCGGTGGGCTTTGGAAGATTCGGGTTGGTGACTACCGAATCGTCTATGAGATTGAAGAGGAAAAAGTGACGGTCTGGGCAATCTGCCACCGAAAGGACGTCTACCGCGAAGCAGAACGGCGGTGGCTACCCATATGATTTCAGTGCATGAATGCAGCCTTGACGCGTTTCTGCTCTATCTGCCCGCCGCAGATGTGACACTCACCTCATAAGAAGCTTTATCGTTCATGTCGTGATTCCTGCCTACCGGATACCCCCCGACCCTGTCAAGTTCCTGTCCCTGATCGCAGCCTTTCCCGGCGTTTCCGGTGCGAGGGAGTTTGGACAAAGCCATGGTCTGCATGGGCCAAACATGATATCATCACCCCGGATTCGTGAGTCATCCAAGAGGGCTAACGAGGAATGTCGGAGCGAACCACAATCATTGAATCGGGCGATGGCGCGAGGGTTCAGGAAGGACTGAACGCCGCTCAGGTGGCGGCGGTGACGCACGGCGATGGGCCCCTGCTGGTCATTGCCGGTGCCGGCACCGGAAAGACAACCGTCATCGCCCATCGGATCGCCCACCTGATCAACAGCAAGCGGGCGCGGCCGGAGCAGGTGCTTGCCCTGACATTTACCGAGAAGGCGGCGGCGGAGATGGAGCGACGGGTGGACCTGCTGGTCCCATACGGGTTCACCGACACCTGGATCTCCACCTTTCACGCCTTCGGGGATCGTGTGCTTCGGGAGCACGCCCTCGTGCTCGGGCTCAGCCCGGATTTCCGCGTTCTCACAGAGGCGGAGCAGGCGATCTTCTTTCAGGAGCATCTCTTCGATCTGCCGCTCGACTACTTCCGGCCGCTTGGCAATCCGATGAAGCATGTGCGCGCCCTGCTGCAACTGTTCAGCCGAGCCAAGGACGAAGACATTTCCCCCAAGGAGTATGCGGCCTTTGCGGAGCAACTGGAGCAGCAGGCGATCGCCGCTCCCGATGATGAAGTCCTGGCCGAACGGGCGCGGCGAGAGGTGGAGATCGCGTGGATCTACCGGCGCTACCAGGAGCTGATGGCCCGGGAGGGGAAGCTAGACTTCGGGGACCTGATGACGAAAACGCTCACGCTCCTTCGCGAACACCCGCTTGTCCTGCAGCGGATGCAAGAGCGATTTCGGTATATTCTGGTCGATGAGTTCCAGGACACGAATTACGCGCAGCTCCAGATCGTCAAGCTGCTGGCTGCCTCCCATCGGAATGTCACCGTGGTAGGCGACGATGACCAGTCGATCTTCAAATTCCGGGGGGCTTCCATCAGCAATATCCTGAATTTCCGGGAGGAGTTTCCAGAGTCACACACGGTGGTCCTCGTCGAGAACTACCGCTCGACCCCGGCCATCCTTGATGCGGCCTACCGCCTGATCCAACATAACAATCCTGATCGCCTGGAGTACCGGGAAGGAGTGGACAAGCGGCTCCGACCTCAGAATGCCGAGGGACCGGTTGTGGAGAGTGTGGCCTTCCAGACCTATCAGGAAGAGGCCGACTGGGTCGCCGGCA
>CAZCMC010000284.1:0-2431 GCA_964499665.1 uncultured bacterium
TTCGAGAGCGGTCCATGGCGCAGGATGACCGCGTCCGAGCGCGGGCGGCTGATCTGGAAGCTCGCCGATCTGTTGGAAGCGCACCTCGAGGAGTTCGCCCAGATCGAGACCCTAGACAACGGGAAGCCGATTACCGTCTCGCGCGCGGCCGATGTCCCGCTGGCGGTGGACCTATTCCGCTATATGGCCGGCTGGGCGACCAAGATCGAAGGGAACACGATCCCCATTTCAGTTCCCTACACACCCGGCGCGCGCTATCTTGCCTATACGTTGCGTGAGCCCGTCGGTGTGGTCGGTCAGATCATTCCGTGGAACTTCCCACTCTTGATGGCGGCCTGGAAGCTCGGGCCGGCGCTTGCGGCAGGCTGCACGGTCGTCTTGAAGCCGGCCGAGCAGACGCCGCTCTCGGCCCTTCGGCTGGGCGAGTTGATCGTCGAAGCGGGATTCCCCGAGGGGGTCGTCAACATCGTCACCGGCTACGGTGAGACCGCAGGGGCGGCCCTCGCCGCGCACCCGGATGTGGATAAGGTCGCGTTCACCGGGTCAACTGCGGTCGGCAAGCTGGTCCTGGGCGCAGCCTCGGGCAACCTGAAGAAGGTGTCCCTCGAGCTCGGCGGGAAGTCGCCGAATATCGTGCTCAGGGATGCGGACCTCGATGTGGCGATTCCAGGGGCGGCGAGCGGCATCTTCTTCAACCAGGGCCAGTGTTGTTGTGCAGGCTCCCGGCTCTTTGTAGAACAACCGATGTTCGACAAAGTCGTTGAGGGGGTGGCCGAGGAGGCGAAGAAGATCAAGATCGGTCCCGGGCTCGACCCGACCACTCAGATGGGGCCGCTTGTCTCTGATGAACAACTTGCTCGGGTGTGCGGGTATCTGGAATCAGGCTTTGCGGAAGGGGCGAAGGCGGTTGTCGGCGGGCGGAAACTGGGCGAGAAAGGGTACTTTGTTGAGCCGACGGTCCTCGTGAATACCAAGCCGGACATGCAGGTCATTCGGGAAGAGATATTTGGTCCCGTGGTCGCGGCCATTCCGTTCAAAGATGTGGACGAGGTCGTCTCGGCCGCGAATGACACGATCTTTGGCTTGGCCGCGGCGGTCTGGACACGCGATATCAGCAAGGCCCACAGGATAGCGGCGGAGCTTCATTCGGGAACGGTCTGGATCAACTGCTACAATATCTTTGATGCGGCGCTACCATTTGGAGGGTATAAGCAGTCGGGCTGGGGCCGCGAGATGGGCCACGACGCGCTGGATCTGTACACGCAGGTGAAGGCGGTCTGCGCCAGATTGTAACAGAAGCGACGTCAACGTACTGCCCAATCAGAGCAGACTGAAAAGGGAAAAGCAAAGGGTGGGTCGTTAGTGACCTGCCCTTTGTGCGTTGGCGTACGCGATCTGGAGATTAGGCTGGGGTCCCAACGGCATTGGGGTGCGGCAAACGCCGCGAATCGGGGCGGGTGCGGTCTCGAACAAGCTCCTTCGGGAGGGCGAAGTTCACCTCTTCCTTGATCGGCTCGATCTCCTCGATATCAGTGACCCCAAGATCCTTGAAGTAGTTGACCACCCCCTGGACGAGATGCTCCGGGGCCGAGGCGCCCGCTGTCACACCGATCACCCGCGCCCCCTCCAGCCACTCCGGCTTGATCTCACTCACGTCGTCGATCAGGTAGGACTTGACCCCCACACCCTGAGCGACCTCGATCAGTCGCTTGGAATTGGAGCTGTTCTGCGAGCCCAAGGCGAGAATCAGGTCCACCTGCGCGGCGAGCGCCTTCAGGGCGGTCTGCCGGTTGGTCGTGGCGTAGCAGATGTCTTCACTCGGCGGAAAGGCGATGTGCGGGAACTTTCGCTTCAGCGCCTCGACGATTCCTGTGGTCTCATCGACGCTAAGCGTCGTTTGGGTGATGACCGCCACCTTGCTCGGATCGGGGACGTTCAGATCCGCAACCTGTTCCTCTGATCCGATCAGGGTGATCGCGTCAGGCGCCTCGCCCATCGTTCCGATCACCTCGTCATGCCCTTCGTGGCCCACAAGGATGATGGTGCGGCCTTGTTGAGCGAACCTGATCGCTTCGTTGTGGACCTTTGTGACGAGAGGGCAGGTGGCATCGATGACCTTCAGTCCACGGGACTCCGCCTGGGCCCACACCTCCGGGGAGACCCCGTGGGCGCTGAAGATGGCGATCGCGCCGTTCGGGACCTCATCGAGTTCGTCCACGAAGATCGCGCCCTTTTGCCGGAGCTCCTCCACGACATGGCGGTTGTGGACGATCTCCCTCCGGACATACACCGGTTCCTCGTACAGGTCCAGGGCGATCTTCACCACGTCAATGGCGCGATCGACCCCGGCGCAGAACCCTCTCGGTTTGGCCAGGATCAGCTTCTCAACCGTCATCCCCACCTCGCTTAGCGCGTGGCTGCGTTCAGTTGG
>CAZCMC010000285.1:0-2429 GCA_964499665.1 uncultured bacterium
GCGACCGTCATCTGAGCGGGTGGGAAATCGTAGTGGTTGGCAAGCACGAACCCCACGGCGCCGGTCCCTACGGCGACAACTGGCGCCACCAGGAACATCGGGCGCACCTCCCGGCAGAGGTTCTTCGCCACGAGCGCAGGGAGGACCAAACATCCAAACGTATAGAGCATGCCGGAGGTCCTGATGGACAGCCCCACGGCAAGACCAAGCCAGGCTGACATGAACGCTGCCCAGCGCGCAGTCCTCATTCCAACCGCCGCAGCCATCTCGGGGTCCATGGCGAAGAGCAGGATGCGCCGATGCGCGGCCCAGGTGGCGAGCGCGGTCAACCCGGCAAGCGCGCCGAACGCCCAGACGTCCGCGACTGTGGCTCCGATGATGCTCGAGGCCAGCAGCCGATGGATCTCTTCCAGGCCGTGGGGACTATGGGAGACGATCAGGATGGAGAGGCTCGCGGAGGCCAGGAAGACCCAGCCGGTGCGCGCCTCGTGGCTTTCTCTCCCTGTGTCTCCTCCGGGTCCGGTCATGAGAGCGGCCAGCATGGAGAACACGACAGCCATCGTAGACAGGAATCCGTCCGACCGCAACCATGGGAGGGTGTCTGTCGCCGCCCAGCCGCCGATCCACATCGCCAACGCGATCCCAAGGGTGGATGCCTGCGAGACGGCCGCGCCAAGAAAGATCTGGTCGCGGGCCACCACGAGCACGCCAACGAGTGAGAGGAGCAGGCCGATCAGCCAACCCGCGAGATAGGTGTTGTGGAAGAGCGGCCAGGAGGAGAGGAAGCTCTCGATCACTGGTCCCCTCCCGCCGGACAGACCCGGACCCCCACCAGACCCGACGGGTCAGTGGAGACCTCCACCCCCACCCCGTAGACGCGCTCGAGGGCGTCACGGGTCAGCATCTCCTGACGCGGACCGACCTCGACCCTTCCGGAGTGAAAGATGGCAAGGTGCGTGGCATAGCGCGCCGCGATGGCGAGATAGTGCGTCACAAAAAGTAGGGTCAGATGTTCCTTCCGGTTCAGGTCGGCGAGCAGTCGCAGGAACGTGTCTTCCGTCGAGAGGTCGAGGCCATTGGTCGGTTCGTCGAGAATCAGGAGACGGGGCCGTCGCACGAGGGCTCGCGCCACAAGGGCCCGCTGTCGCTGGCCCCCGGAGACGGACCAGTAATCCCGTCCCGCCATCCCTTCCAGGCCGACCCTGGCGAGGGCCCATTCCAAACGCCCGGTCTCTTCCTTCCTGCTTGCCCGAGTGCCGACGAGCCCCAACAGGACAAACTCCCGCACCGTGGTCGGAAGGGCCGGATTCAGGTCGCATCGTTGCGGAACAAAGCCGATGCGCTCCAGGCGCGCGAGATCGGGGTGAAGCCACAATGCTCCGGTCCGGGGTCGAAGCACCCCTAAGATCGCTCGAAGGAGGGTGGTCTTTCCCGAGCCGTTCGGCCCTAGGAAAAAGCAGAACTGACCCGACCGGACCTCGAGGTTGACGTCCTCAAGAATGATCCGACGGCCGTAGGCGAGGACCAGTCCCGTCGCCTTCAGGACAGCATCATTGCACTCCATCTTATCTGTCACCTCCGAGGGCCGCCGTAAGCTGGCGGATGTTATAGTCGAACATCCTGAGATAGTCGTCAGCCCCTTCCCGTGCGCCGACTTGATTCGCCAGGTTCACGACCCTGGCGCCGGTATGCTCCGAGATAAATCGGGCATGGCGAGGGTCATAGTAGGGAACCGCCAGGACGGCCTTGACCCCTTCGACTCGCATCCTGTCCACCAACGTTCGCAGGTGACTCGTCGTCGGGGAGACTCCGGGCTTGGGCTCCAAGTGCCCGATGACGTGAATCCCGAATCGGCGAGTGAAATACGGCCACATATTGTGGTCATCGACCGCCTTGGACCCGTAACGCGGCAACATCAGACCCAGCCA
This sequence comes from uncultured bacterium, assembly GCA_964499665.1. GTDB lineage: Bacteria > Methylomirabilota > Methylomirabilia > Methylomirabilales > Methylomirabilaceae > Methylomirabilis. The sequence continues at coordinate 1,929 of CAZCMC010000285.1, forward strand.
TCCACCGAGAAGAGCCTCTTCCCCCTGCCCCGCGAGAAACGCCCCTAGCCTGCCGCGCTCGGAGAGGAGGGCAAGCTTCTCGACATCGTATTTCCTAGCGAGCGTCTCGCCCACGAGCGCCGTTCCCAGTCGCTTGCTGAAGGCGGCATAGCGCTCGTCGAAGTATGTCTTGTGATTGGGCCGGAGCTCACTCAGCTTATCGCGGATCAGCCGAGCCACCTTGAGACCATTTAGAGGGTCGAGCAGATAGTGAGGATTTCCCAGGGGATGGACGTCGCCCATGGAGCGGTCGGTCGGCCCGGTCGGAATCTCCAGTGGTGAGATGACCTTGGAGGCGTCGAGGAAGCCAGGCGCGCCCGGCAGGACTGCCCCGTTCCTGGCGTTCTGCAATAGCACGGGGGCCCAGCCGATCTCCAGATCCATGCCCACCTGGATGTAGAGATCGCACTGGCTCAGCGCCTTGATGAAGCTGGGTTTGGCCTCGACGAAGTGCGGGTCTTC
>CAZCMC010000286.1:0-2426 GCA_964499665.1 uncultured bacterium
TTACTTCACCTCGATCTTCACCTGCTTCGGCTTGACCTCTTCGGCCTTCGGCAAGGTCACCTCCAACACACCGTCCTTGAACACCGCCTTGATCTTGTCCTGCTGAATGACGGTGGGCAGGCTGAAGGCGCGCTGAAACGACCCGTACGAGCGCTCGATCCTGAGGTAGTTCTCATCCTTGACCTCTCGCTCGAACCTCCGCTCTCCCTTCAGCGTCAGGGTGCTGTCCCGCACCTGGATGTCGATGTTCTCCCGGCTCACGCCCGGCAGCTCTGCCTTCAAGACGAGGCTGTCGGGGGTCTCGTAGATGTCCACCGCCGGCGCCCATGTAGAGGCTGCCAACCCTTCCTCCTCGTCCGCTTTCGTCCTGGACAGGGTCTGGTCAAAGAGTCGGTTCATTCGGTCCTGGATGGTCATCATATCGCGGAACGGATCCCATCGAACGATCGCCATCTTCTTCACCTCCCTTCCTTCTATTTCTTGTCGCCTTTGCCGCCGAGATCTTCGAACTCAGCATCAACGACATCGCCTTCGGGTGCCCCTTGCGGCTGGCCTTCGGCCTGACCACTCCCCTGGCCCGGTCCCCCCGCGGCAGTCTGCTTGCTCTGGGCCTGCTGGTAGAGCAGTTCCGCCAGCTTGTGAGACGCCTTCGTGAGCTGGTCCAGCGCCTCCCGTTGCTTCGTGACCTCCTCGCTCTTTAGGGCCTCTTTGCCTGCGGCGATGGCCGCCTCCAGGTTGCCCAGCTCGGCGATGGGCAACTTTTCCCGATTCTCATTGAGCATCTTCTCGGTCTGGTAGCAGAGGCTGTCGAGCTGGTTGCGGACCTCGATCTCCTCTCGCCGCGTCTTATCCTCGTCGGCATACCGCTCGGAGTCCTTGACCATCCGATCGATCTCGTCTTTGATGAGACCGGAACTGGCCGTGATCGTGATCTTCTGCTCCTTGCTGGTGCCCAGGTCTTTGGCGGCGACATTCAGGATGCCATTGGCGTCGATGTCAAAGGTCACCTCGATCTGCGGAACTCCGCGCGGCGCCGACGGGATCCCAACCAAGTGGAAGCGGCCCAAGGCACGGTTGTCCTTGGCCAGTTGCCGCTCCCCCTGAAGGACGTGAACCTCCACGCTGGTCTGACTGTCGGCCGCAGTGGTAAAGATCTCGCTCTTGCGGGTGGGGATCGTCGTGTTCCGCTCGATCAGACGGGTCATGACCCCGCCCAACGTCTCGATGCCCAGGGACAGGGGCGTGACGTCCAGGAGGACGATGTCCTTCACGTCACCTACCAGGACCCCGGCCTGGATCGCCGCGCCGATCGCAACCACCTCATCCGGATTGACCCCCTTGTGCGGTTCCTTGCCGAAGAACTCCTTCACAATTTGCTGGACCTTCGGCATCCTGGTCTGGCCGCCCACCAGCACGACCTCGTCAATGTCGCCGGCCTCGAGTCCGGCGTCCTTCAACGCTTGACGACACGGGCCGATGGTCCGCTGAATCAGGTCATCCGTCAGTTGTTCCAGCTTGGATCGGGTGAGTTTCAAGCTCAGATGCTTTGGGCCGGATGCGTCAGCCGTCACGAACGGAAGGTTCACCTCGGTCTCCAGGGTGGTGCTGAGTTCGCACTTGGCCTTCTCTGCAGCCTCCTTCAGGCGCTGGAGCGCCATCCGGTCCTTGCGGAGGTCGATCCCCTGATCCTTTTTGAACTCCTCCACCAGCCAGTTGATGATCTGCTCGTCGAAGTCATCGCCTCCGAGGTGAGTGTCACCATTCGTGGATTTGACCTCGAACACGCCCTCGCCCAACTCCAGGATCGAGATGTCGAAGGTGCCGCCTCCCAGGTCATAGACGGCGATCTTCTCATCTTTCTTCTTGTCGAGCCCGTACGCGAGGGCCGCAGCAGTAGGCTCGTTGACGATTCGGAGCACCTCAAGGCCGGCGATCTTGCCGGCATCCTTGGTCGCCTGGCGCTGTGAGTCGTTGAAATACGCGGGGACAGTGATGACCGCCTGCGTGACCGACTCTCCGAGATAGGCCTCGGTGTCGGCTTTCATCTTCTGGAGGGTCATGGCGGAGATCTCCTGCGGCGAATACCGCTTCCCCCTCACTTCGACCCACGCATCCCCGTTGCTGGCGCGGACGACCTTGTAGGGCACCAGCTTCATCTCCTGGCCCACTTCCTCATACCGGCGACCCATGAAGCGCTTGATGGAGAAAACGGTATTCTCCGGATTGGTGGTGGCCTGGCGCTTTGCCACCTGGCCCACGAGTCGTTCCCCCTCTTTGGTGAGGGCAACGACCGACGGGGTCAGGCGACCTCCCTCTGCGTTCGGGATAACAACCGGATCTCCTGCCTCCATGATCGCCACCACGGAGTTGGTGGTTCCAAGGTCAATACCGATAACTTTGGGCACGTCCTATCCTCCTAACCTGAT
>CAZCMC010000287.1:0-2425 GCA_964499665.1 uncultured bacterium
AGCCGCTGGATGGGCGCCTTTGAGCCCTGGGCCTGCTCCACCAGTCGGACGATCTGAGCCAGGGCGGTCTCCCGCCCAACCTTGATGGCTTCGAAGGTGAAGCTGCCGGTCTTGTTCAGCGTTGCACCGATCACCTGATCTCCCGGTCCCTTCTCGACCGGAAGGCTCTCGCCGGTCAGCATCGATTCATCGAGGGCGGATCGGCCCTCGCGGATGATCCCATCCACCGGCACCTTTTCCCCGGGACGAACCAGGACGAGGTCGCCCGCCCGGACCTCCTCCACCGGGATGTCTTGCTCCAGACCCCCACGGATCACCCGCGCAGTCCTGGCCTGGAGTCCCATCAGTGTCTTGATCGCCTCGGAGGTCCGGCCTTTGGCCTTGGCCTCGAGCCACCGGCCCATGACGATGAGGGTCATCAGGATGGCGGCGGTGTCGTAGTAGGTCATCGCCTCCATCCCCTTCGGCGCAATAGTGGAGGGGAAGAAGGTCAGGGCGACACTGTAGAAGTAGGCCGCATTCGTGCCGATCGACACCAGGGTGTTCATGTCGGCTGTTCGGTGTTTCAGGGTCGCCCAGAATCCTCGATGGAACTGCCAGCCGACCCAGAATTGAACCGGCGTGGTGAGCATGAAGAGCAAGAAGGGGTTTGACAGGACCGCCGGCGCCCATGGAAACCAGTCGTGAAAGCTCCCGAGCAGAACCGGGATGCTCAGGATCGAGCCGACCAGGAATTTGGTTCGAAGAAGGCTGATCTCCGCCTCCCGTGCCGCCTCCTCCCGATCGGGCGATCGGGACGCCGCCGCCAGATCCGCCACTCGATACCCAGCCTCCTCGATCGCCTTCCGGAAGCTGCCCGGCTCAGCGACCGAAGGAAGGTACGAAACCGTGGCACGCTCCGCGGCAAAGTTCACGTCGGCGCTCACGACGCCGGGGGTCTTCAGGAGCGCGTTCTCGATCCGTTGTACGCAGGAGGCACAGCTCATTCCCCGAATCGGGATCTCAATCTGTTTAGCGGACCCGACCATTTCAGGCTGTTTTGGCTTGATCTCCAGCAGCTTCATTGGCGCGGCCTCGACCGCCGAACCGGATAGATAACGACCCGGCGACTTGTCAAACGCCTCTTTGCAACCAACCGCGCAAAAATAATAGTCTGCTCCCTTGTAGCGGCTCGTGCCGACCGCCTCCTCCGGGAGCACATCCATTCCGCAGATCGGATCTATCGCCATCGACGCTTCTCTCGAGCCCTTCGTTCGCCGCCCATCTGCCCTCGATCGGTCCGCCCGCCCAACAGCAGGCCCAGGGGCCAGGGAATCTCCGCCCAGACACGGTCGGCAAACGATCTGTAGCTCTCCTCCCCCATCAATACCTTTCTGTAGAAATCGATTGCCCCGGGGCGCCGCTTCAGCGCCTTGAACCACAGCCAGGGTAGCCGATAGGCCAGGCGGCTGAGTCGGCCGGCCGCCTCCAGTTCTGGCGTGATCTCGGCCGAGATCGCCGTTTGATACCACGCAAGATCACCGCCATTTCGCTCGCCGCTGAGGATCGCCCTGGCCGCCAGTTGTCCGCTGAGGATCGCGTAGTAGATCCCCTCTCCAAGAAACGGATCGACGAGGGCGGCCGCATCACCCGTGAGCAGCGCGCGACCGTGATACAGCGGCGCTGAATCGCCGGCATGAAGTGGGATGAGCGCCCCGTGGGTTCGAGCAGGACTCCGATGGCCAAAGCCGCCCGCCCCCAGGAAGGCCTCCAGACAATGAGAAGCGCTCTTCGCAGCCGCGCGGCCGACGATGGCGCCGACCGAGGCAACGTCTCGCTTCGGAAAGGCCCAGCAGTAGCCGCCGGAGGCACGGCCAAGCTCGATCACCACGCGGCCTTTGAGCGCAGCTTCAGCAGCACCCGCCAATGGAAGATCCGCATCCACGCCGACAGCCCGTGCCTTTCGGCGAGCCGGGAAGAGATCCCTCGCCACAACCCCGCAGGCGCCATCAGCTCCGACCAAAAAATCGCCGGTCTCCATCTTGCCGCTGACATCGACCTCGACTCGGCCGTCCACTTGCCTCACAGCCCGAACCGTCCCTCCATCACGGAGCTCGGCGCCAGCCGCAGCCGCACTCAGGCAGAGCGCCTGATCGAACCGATCGCGCCAGACCATGTAGGCCACCGGCGCCGCGAATGCCGCCTCGATCGGCTCGCGACCACGGTAGGTGAACGTCAGGCCCGTGATCCGCTCCTCGATGAGGTCGGCCGGATCGATGTCGAGCAGCTTCTCCACGCGCCGAGACAGACATCCGCCGCAGGCCTTGTAGCGAGGCAGCCGCCGTCGCTCCAGCAGGAGCACTCTCGCGCCTGCCGTCGCCAGCCCACGGGCAGCCGTCGCCCCGGCCGGCCCTCCCCCTACGACGATCACATCGTATCGCACTTA
>CAZCMC010000288.1:0-2421 GCA_964499665.1 uncultured bacterium
CGCGTGCCTCTCGATGAACTGCCGCCTCGGCTCTACCTTGTCGCCCATCAGCGTCGTGAAGATCTGCTCGGCGGCGACGGCATCCTCGACCTTGACCTGGAGCAGGGTCCGCGTGTCGGGGTTCATCGTCGTCTGCCAAAGCTGCTCAGGGTTCATCTCGCCCAGGCCCTTATACCGCTGGATCGCCAGGCCCTTCTTCGCCAACTCCATGCTCTTGCTAAGCAGATCGCTTAAAGATTCGGCAATCGCGCTCTCGCCTTCGGCCGCCACCTTGAACGGAGGCGCCCCAAGGCCGGACAGCGCGGCGGCGGCCCCTTCCAGCTCTCGGTACTCCGGAGATCCGACAAGCGGCTGGTCGATGACCGCTACGCTTCGCTGCCCCTGACCATCGCTGCCAAAGGAAAGGACCAGCCGATAGGCCTCCTGCTCCTCGTCCCATTCCACTCCACCCTCGGCCGGCCCAAGCTGCGCAGCCCGCGCTCCTACCGCCGCCAACAGCCGCGCCAGAAGCCGGCGCGCCTTGTCCTCGTCCTTCAGGGCTCCGCGACTTACTCCCCCAGACTGCACCAACGCCGCGACGGCGCCCGGATGCCGCCCCCGACGCTCCATCGCTCGAAGGCGGCCCTGCCACGTCATCAGCTTCCGCAGGATGCCGCCAAGTCGCTGCCCGGTCCAGGCCGTCCCCCCGTTGCTGCCCTCCACCCGGAGCGTCTCGGCGGCCACCTCCAACAGAAACTCCTCCATCGCCCGGTCGTTTTTCAGATGCCGCTCGACCTTCCCCTTCTTCACCTTGTACAGGGGCGGTTGTGCGATATACAGATGGCCCCCCTCGATGATCTGGCGAAGGTGCCGGAAGAAGAAGGTCAGCAGCAGTGTGCGGATGTGCTCCCCATCGACATCCGCGTCGGTCATGATGATCACCCGATGATAGCGGAGCCGCCCGAGGTCGAATTCGGGGTATATGCCGGCCCCCAAGGCCGAGATGAGGACGCGGATCTCCGTCGAGGAAAGCATCTTGTCAACGCGCGCCCGCTCGGTGTTCAGGATCTTACCCCTGAGCGGCAGAATGGCCTGGAACCTTCGGTCGCGCCCCTGCTTGGCCGAGCCTCCAGCCGAATCGCCCTCGACGATATAGATCTCGGAGAGGGCCGGATCCTTCTCGGAGCAATCTGCCAGCTTTCCCGGCAAGTCGTCGCCGTCCAGCGGGCCCTTCCGTCGCGCCAGCTCCTTCGCCTTGCGGGCCGCCTCGCGCGCATGCGCCGCTTCGGCCGCCTTCTCAATAATCCGCCGGCCGATCCCTGGGTTCTCTTCCAGGTATTCCCCCAGCTTCTCGTTGATGATGGTTTCGACCAGGCCCTTGATGTCCGGGTTGTTCAGTCTGGCCTTGGTCTGCCCCTCAAATTGGGGGTTCTGGAGTTTCACGCTGATCACCGCAGTCAGCCCTTCGCGAACGTCGTCGCCGGTCAGCGTCGCCTTCAGATTTTTTAGCAGGTCTCGGGCGGCCGCATAATTGTTAATGGTGCGAGTGAGCGCCGACCGGAAGCCGATAAGATGGGTGCCGCCATCGTGGGTGTTGATATTATTTGCGAAGGAGAAGACCACCTCGGCGTAGCCGTCGTTGTACTGAATGGCCGCCTCGACCACGGTCGCATCCCGCTGGGCCTCGATATAGATCGGCTTCGGGTGCAGAACGGTCTTGTTTTCATTGAGCAGCTCGACGAACGACTTGATGCCGCCCGTGTAATAAAACTCGCGCGTCTCGCTGGCCCGCTCGTCGGCGAGCTGGATGCGCAGGCCCTTGTTCAGGAACGCCAGCTCGCGCAGCCGGTTGCTGAGCGTATCCAGGCTGAAGGTCCGATCCTCGAAGATCTCCGAATCCGCGAGGAACGTCACGTGGGTCCCCGTCTTCCGGGCCTTGCCGACCTCTTCGAGGTCGCCGGCGGGTTTGCCGCGCTCATACCGCTGCCGGTACCTCTTCCCGTCGCGCCATATCTCCACGTCGAGCCACTCCGACAGCGCATTGACCACAGAGAGTCCAACGCCGTGCAGGCCGCCCGACACTTTGTAGGCCGAGTGATCAAACTTGCCCCCAGCATGGAGGGTGGTCATCACCACCTCCAGGGCCGGCCGTCCTGTCGGTTCGTGAATGTCAACGGGGATGCCCCGCCCGTTGTCCACTACGGTGATGCTGTTATCGAAGTGGATGGTCACGTCAACGTGGTCGCAGAACCCTGCCAACGCCTCGTCGACGCTGTTGTCCACGACTTCGTATACGAGGTGGTGGAGCCCTTCCGGCCCGGTTCCGCCGATGTACATCGCCGGCCGCTTCCGCACGGCCTCAAGGCCCTCGAGGACCCTGATCTGCTCGGCGCCATACGCCTCGATGGGGGCGGCCTCCTGCACTATCGCGCCATCGCCGAT
>CAZCMC010000289.1:0-2372 GCA_964499665.1 uncultured bacterium
TCGCCCGTCTCCGGGTCCTTGATCTCGTACAGCTTCTTGGTGATGAAGGCGAGCAGCTCCTCGTATTCGGCCCCCGGCTCGACGATCCCATTGGGCCTGACCCCCTTCAGGTTGATCCAGATCGAGGGGCCGAACTTCTCGTTGCAGTACGCCCTGGTGGCGCTCCAGTCGATCTCGCCGGTGGCGATGTACGACTCGAACACGTCCCTCGCCTTGGGGAAGGTCCAGGTCAGCCAGGTCTTCAACTTGGACGGGAGCAGCCGCTTGAGGAAGGCGTCTGCCTGTTTCAGGACGAGGTAACCCACGGCGCTGGGCCGCGGCCCGGGCCGCTCTGCCTCCCTGAATTGCAGGAGGCCCACGGAGGCCAGGAAGTTATTGACGAAAATCCGTCGGCTGCTCAAAGCGCCGGCCCCGTGGTCGGAAAGGACGATCACGCTGGTCTCTTGGGGCAGCAGCGCCAGCAGCTCGCCAACCAGGCCATCGATCTTCCGATAGATCGCTTTGATGACATCGCCCAGGAGGCGAGCGCCCTCCGGATCGTGAAGGGGATGGGCGCGATCCATGTAATGCCAGAAATAGTGTTGGATCTGATCGACGGCGAAGAAGTGGACCATCACCAGATCGGTCGGGTGTGTCCGCATCAGGTGGCGGCAGAGCGTGGCCCGCCGCTCCTCCAGCCGCTCCCATAGCTTGTAGGCGCGATACTCTGACCGGTAGCTCCTGCCGAGTTTCTGTCGGAAATGGTACACGATCGTCTCGATCTTCCCGAATTCCCTGGCCAGTTCCTCTTGAAGGGCGGGAGGGTAGATGAACCGGCTCCGCTCATCCGGCGTGTCCATCCCGGCGATCAGGTAGCCTGCCACCTCCTCCGGCGGGTAGGTCATGGGGACGTTGATGATCCCGACCCGTTTGCCGGATTCGCTCAGGATCTTCCAGATTGTCTTGGCTCGGCGCGAGCCTCCGTTGGTGTGGCGGACGGTGTAGCTGTTCGGGACCGGTTCGAAGAAACCGAAGACCCCGTGCTTGCCGGGATTCTTTCCGGTCATGAAGGAGGTCCAGGCGGGCGGGCTGACGGGAGGGGTGGTCGAGGTGAGGGTGCCGTGCACCCCCTCCTCCATCAGGCGCGCCAAATTGGGCAGATCCCCTTCCTTCGCCCACGGACCCACGAGGTCAAAGGTGGCCGAATCGATCCCGATCACCAACAGTTGCGGGGACGGCCGCGTCTGTCGCCCCGCCTCACGCATCGCGTCGGACACGCATCTCCTCCGTGCTGCCCGAATGGTTGCCCTGAAAATAGCGCGCCACCTCTCGATCGACCGGCCTTCCCAATAGCCCATCCAGGTAGCCCCGCAACTTCATGGCGACCGCCTGTTGGTTGCCACGGCGGCTCTCCCTGATGTACGCGACCGGGAAGCTCAGGGCCGCACTAGCGAGGGTGGTGACCCAGTGCCACGGCCGTCCATGGTCTTTCAGGAACAGGATGGTGCTCCGCCCGGTGAAGTAGGCGCGAGCCGGGGCATATCCACCGCCGGTGCTGGCCGAAACCTTGTGCCAGAGCTTCGCATGCGTCACGACGGCGCTGCCGAACCCCTGCTTGGCCGCCCGATAGCAGAACTCCGTTTCGTTGCCCACCATGAAATATTTCGGGTTAAAGCGGCCGATCGCCTCGAACACCCGGCGCCTCACCAACATGCAGCAGCCGGTGATACAGTCAACTCGCTCGATCCCTTCCGGCTGTTCTTCGTTCTCAAGACGGTTCTTGGCCGGCGATTTGGCCGTCACCTCCCGGAAGACGATAGAGGCCCCCGCGCTCCAGATCCGTCTCGGGTCCGAATGGTAATAGATGATCGGCCCGACGATCCCGAGGTCGGGCCGGGTCTCGATCGCCGCCACGAGCTTGTGAAGCAAGCGGGGCTCGACAGCGACATCGTTGTCGAGGATCAGCACATAGTCGGGATGATCTCGGCTGAGGATCACCTCCAATCCGAAGTTCCTCCCCCCGGCGACGCCTAAGTTCTCCGGTGAGGGGATGACGCGAACCTCGGGGAACTGCTCCGCGATCGCCTCTCGGGACCCGTCGGTGGAGCCGTTGTCCACCACCCAGACCTCGACGTTCGAGTACTCCAGGCCCCCGACGCTGATCAGCGTCTCGACCGTGTTTCGCAGGTCGTTCCAGTTCAGGATCAGGATGGCGACCCTGGGGAGCGAGCCGCTCATGGGTGTTCGACGATCCGAGAGAGGACAAGGCCGTTCGAGCGCTGGCCCATGACAAGGTCCGACACGAGGGCGGTGACGGCGTCCGGTTCGATGCGCTCGAGGCAGGCCTTCTTCCCGTCGGGACACCGAAACCGTCCGGTCGGTCCCTTGTGCCA
>CAZCMC010000290.1:0-2358 GCA_964499665.1 uncultured bacterium
GTGGAACGCTCGCGGAAGGAGCGCCTGACCCCTCCCGCAGGCGGTTCGTTCAGACAGGTCTCAGCGCGTTAGCCGCGGATCAGGGGCGGGGAGCCAGGAAGAGGTGGTAATAGCTGATCAGGTCCGGTTTGGGCATCTCGGGCCAAGTCGCCATCTCATCATACAGGCCGCCGGGGTCGTTCGTCAGCCGATCACAGCCCCGCCGGCTCCCTTCCGTGATGGCCTCCACTTGCCGGTTGATCAGAGGAACTAAGAGTTGGGCCGCAGCCTGCGCCAATACGCTTGGAAGAGTCGGCGGGGGCAAGAGGTAGAAGGCGAGGTGGCTTACCATCAGCGGGTTGGGCTCAGCCCGCGCTTGGCCGTACTCCAAGACAATCTCCATTGGCGCCGACAATTGCCAGGTCTCCGTGAGGGCGACACCGATCTCGGTCCGGTAGATCCGCTTCCCCGGCTGTATCGCCAAAAGCTCGGCCTCCCCATCGAGCCCCCAACGGCGGTCTATGAACCTGATGAGGCGAGGGCTAGGTTGGGTGACGCTGTAGCCATCGAGCGGTGGGTAGAGACGTCCAAAAAGGGCGACGGCGAAGCCCGGATGACTTAGCAGGAACTCATAGGCGGGTTGGGTCGCACGACACTGGAGCCCGGGGACCTCGCGGATCAAAAGGCGCTGGTCCGCGGAGACGGGCGGCGGCGAGGGGAAAGCCAAGAGCACAATAGCGACCTGGACGACCAGACGGCGAATCATTATTCGATGGCTGACACCTGAGGATCGCATCCTGAAAGACGATATCCGCCCGCTCCGACACTGTCAAATGGGCGTTTGGCACATCGCGCCCTGAAGAGCACATGACAACAGAACCCTCACTCAACAGGCTGCTTGAAGCCGCTTCGCTACTGCGCGAATATCATCTTGAGCGAAATGAGAAGCAATGCTATCCCAAACACCTTCTCCAACACTGGGCTCGACAAGGCTGTCGCAAGCATGGCACCAAGAAAACCCCCCAGGAAGAAACCAATACAGATAAAGGTTGCTATTCTCAAGTCCACATACCCTTGCTTGTAGTATGTCCATGCGGCTAGCAACCCAATGGGTGGCACCAGCAATGCCAGTGTCGTCCCTTGGGCTTGGTGCTGGGACATTCCGAACAAGAGGATCAGCGCCGGAACGATTATTATCCCTCCGCCAACGCCGATGAGGCCACTAAACACTCCGGCTACCAACCCCAAGAACATATACAGCACGATATCCGTCATCCGTAAGACCCCCTATTCACTCGGTGGCTCCCGCAAGACCTTCTCGACTCTGTCAAGGATCAAGCTCCTCTCACTCGACAAGGATCGCACCGAAGCGCTCGACTGCGCCGGACCTAGAAAAGGACGCCTGAATGCCTCTCCGGGGGTATCGCCGCGGCTTGAGGACCCCACGATGGAATGCAAGGTCAGGATCAGCATGCTGGCATCTGAGGTTTGAGTCTTGGTTCAAGATTCTACTTGTACTTCGCGTGAGAAGACAAGGGTTTTCGTAAGCTCTTCGCAGTGGTTCGTCTGCTACCCTGATGACCCTCACGCTGCGGCACTGAGATTCTCAGCGGGTGTTCTCATCCCTAACGAGTGTTGGACCCGAGATGTTTGAAGTCGGCGCTGATGGTCGTCTGCGTCGGGCCCTGATCCTCACCTCATCGCGTAGGGAACACGTCCTCCGATGGCCTTACATCTCCTAATTTCCCCGCCATGCGCACCGCTTGACATGATGACGCGTTGTGTTATACTCTCGTTTGAAAAGGGGGGCACCGTGGCTGGAGAACCGATTCTCATCAAGCGCTATGAAAACCGAAAGCTCTACGATAGTAGTCGAAGTACGTATGTCACCCTCGAGGAGATCGCCGGCCTGATCAGAGAAGGGAAAGAGGTCAGGGTCGTCGATGCGAAAACCAGCGAAGACCTCACCAAGAACACCCTCGCGCTGATCATCTTGGAGGGAGAGCGGCAAAAGAAAAATCTTCTCCCGCTGAGCTTCATGTACCACCTGATCAAGTACGGGGAATCGATTCAGGGGGTCTTCCAGGAATACCTATCCAGCGGGTTCGAGGCATTCCTGGCCAGTCAGCAGGAGGCACACAAGCAATTGCAGGAATTGACCGAGGGCCGCATTGCAACGCAGTCGACGATCTCAGAGCCGGCGGCGGAACGCGGCGGGGAAGCGTCACTGAAGGATGAGGTCGATAAATTGAAACAGAGGCTCGAACAATTGGACCGCCGCCTGCAGGAGCGAAAAGACTAGGCAGCGGCCCAGGCAGCAACTCACTCGGGCTAGCGACCGCCTTTCTCCGGAACGTCAATCGCTCTCCCATTGGATTC
>CAZCMC010000291.1:0-2355 GCA_964499665.1 uncultured bacterium
CTAGAAACAACCCTCACAATAGTCCAGCGCTCGGATCTCAAGACTCTTCTCACGTTCATGGGTGAGTTCTACAAGTCCGACTGTACGGATCGGGGTTTTTGATCTTCAGCGATTATTCTCGTGCTACAATCCGGTGGGTGGGAGCGGTATGTCGGCCCGACCGGCCACAGCATCGGTATGAAGACCTTCGGCGCTTCGGCGCCGCTGAAGGAACTGCAGAAGCGGTTTGGGTTCGCGTCCGAGAGTGTCGTCGCAGCAGCCAGGGAGCAAGTCTCGTTATCTGTCGCGATCATGCGGGATTGTCACTGAGGGAGAGAGCTCGATGAACCCCTTGAAAGCCTTACAGGAATACGGACAGTCGGTCTGGTTGGACTACATCCGGCGAAGCCTCATCACCAGCGGAGAGCTGCAACGACTCGTTGATGGAGACGGGTTGCGGGGCATCACCTCCAACCCCGCCATTTTCGAGAAGGCGATCACGGGCAGCACCGATTATGCGGACGATCTCAAGGCCCTAGAGGGCCGAAAAGATATGGATCCCAAGTCGCTGTACGAGTCATTGGCGATCCCCGACATCCAAGACGCCGCCGACGTGCTGTGGCCGGTCTATGAGAAGACCAACAGGCGAGACGGCTTCGTCAGCCTGGAGGTCTCGCCCTATCTCGCCCGCGACACACAGGCCACGATCGAGGAGGCCAGGCGGCTCTGGACGGCGGTCGGGCGCGACAATGTCATGATCAAAGTCCCGGCCACTCCGGAAGGCATCCCCGCCATCAAACAACTCATCGGCGAAGGCATCAATATCAACGTCACGCTGCTGTTCTCGCAGCAGGCCTACGAGCGTGTCGTCGAGGCCTACATCGCCGGCCTCGAACGGTTGGTGGCTCAAGGCGGCGACCCAAGCAATGTCGCCAGTGTGGCCAGCTTCTTCGTCAGCCGCATTGATTCGGCCATTGACGCGATTGCCGCCGCTCGGCTCAAGACCGCCACCAGCGCGACCGAGCGGTCGTTGCTGCAAAGCATCATCGGGAAGGTCGCCATCGCCAACGCGAAGCTGACCTATCAGCGGTACAAGGAGCTGTTTCGCGGCACACGGTGGGAGGCGCTTGCAGGCAAGGGCGCGCACACGCAGCGTGTCCTGTGGGCGAGCACGAGCACCAAGAACCCGAATTACCGCGATGTGATCTACGTCGAGGAGCTGATCGGCCCCGACACGGTGAATACGATCCCGCCATCGACCTTTGAGGCCTTCCGCGATCACGGCCGTCTCCGGGCAAGTCTCGAAGAGAATATCGAGGGCGCGCAGGACACCATGGAGGCGCTCGAGCAGGTCGGCATCTCGATGAAGGAGGTGACCGACAGGCTGGTCGATGACGGGGTGCGACTGTTCGCCGAGCCATTTGAAAAGTTGCTCAGCGCGGTGGACAGAACATGCAGAGGGCCGGTTCAGGCACGGGTCAACCGGCAGACCTACACGCTGCCCGGCGATCTCGCCTCCGCTGTCAGGGCATCGCTTGAGGACTGGCACCTGAGCGGCAAGGTCCGGAGAATGTGGGCGCGCGACGCAACGCTCTGGACAGGCGCCGATGAAGCCGACTGGCTCGGCTGGTTGGGGATCACCGAGGACCAGTTGGCGCATAACGATCACCTCAGGAGCATTGCCGAAGAGGTCAAGGCCGCCGGGTTCTCGCACGCGCTGCTATTAGGCATGGGGGGATCAAGCCTGTGCCCCGAGGTGATCAAAATAACGTTCGGCAAGCTGGCTGGGTACCCCGAGCTTCATGTCCTCGACTCGACTGACCCTGCCCAAATCAAGGCGTTCGAGGGCAAAGTGGACCTTGCCAACACCATCTTCATCGTGTCGAGCAAATCGGGCAGCACGCTGGAGCCGAACATCTTCAAGCAGTATTTCTTTGAGCGCGTGAAGCGGGTCATCGGCGCCGACAACGCGGGCAGCCGGTTCATTGCGATCACGGACCCCGGCTCGAAGATGCAGCAGGTCGCCGAGAGCGACGGTTTCCGTCACATCTTCTTCGGGCAGCCCACTATCGGCGGTCGGTACTCTGCCCTGTCGAATTTCGGCATGGTGCCGTCGGCCATCATGGGAGTGGACGTGCGGAGATTGCTGGACCGTGCCGAGGAGATGGTGCAAGCGTGCGCATCCTGCGTCCCGGCCGAGGACAACCCCGGCGTGGTGTTGGGCACGATCCTGGGCGTGCTCGCCGTACACGGACGCGACAAGGTGACCATCACCACCTCGCCCGGCATTTGGGACCTCGGCGCCTGGTTGGAGCAACTGCTGGCGGAATCGACCGGGAAAGAGGGGAAAGGAACGATCCCGATCGACCGGGAAGC
>CAZCMC010000292.1:0-2338 GCA_964499665.1 uncultured bacterium
AAGCCATCGCCGGTCGGTTCACAGGAACCGCCCGGCGCTGCTGTTAGTGCCGAGGAGGGTAGGTGATCCGGCCCTCAAGGACCACGGCAAATGGGGTCATGCGGTGGTCTTCGACCTTCTGCTCGGAAAGGATATGGGAGATGGTCCCCGCCCCGCACCATAAACGCGTCGGCGATCAGCGCCCGATGGCAGCGCCAGTAGAGGGCCTCGGCGCACATGATGGCGGTCCGACACTGCCCGGCGAGATCCCAGAGCTCGTCGAGGCCGCGAGCGAACTCTTCGGTCTGCATGTAATCAGCGAAGCCTCGGAAGCCAGCGCTGCGCCAGCCGCCATTGGGGGATTCGCTGCCCTGACTCTTCCTGAGCCCTCCCAGCCGAGGCAGATGGACATAGCGAAGCGCGGCGTTGGGAAGATCGACCTGGAGCGCATCGCGGTTGAACTGGGGCGTATGTCGCGAGCGGGGGATCGTCCGGACATCAGCGAGGCAGGCGATGTGAGACATGCGGAGGAGATGAAGGAAATCCTCCAGGCTGCGGGTCGAGTGCCCGATGGTGTACAGCTGCCTCACGGTTGTTTCCATTCACAGGCCTCGTATGAATCGAATCGCCAGGGTCACGCTCCACCCTGGCCCTGATTATACTCCTCACCGATCGAGAGCGCCACGAGGGGCAAGCCCTCTTCGGCGACCCTTGAATTTAAACCACCAGCCTGCTACACTGTCTAATAGAGCCGGAGGGTGGAGAACCTCCGACCCCGCCGCCTCCGGATGGTGTTGCGTGAAGCTTCTCTATCGGGCGCCGGCCAAGCGGGTTGCTGTAACAGAGTCGCTCAGTTAACGACACGAAGTTCTGAACCGTTCGTGAGGGATGAGATGCGTATGGGAAAGTTTTCCGGCAGGACCATGCTGGCAGTGGCGGCCTCCTGCCTGATTGTGGGAATTCTGGTCACGGCCTCATTGAACCTGGTCCCGCTCTCGAAGGCCACCAGTGGCCAACTGTGGAGTGAGAAGCGAGAGAGCGGCCTGTTCAGCGCGAGCCAGATCTCAGACGGCAAGATCTGGGTCCGGTTAGCGAAAGAGCTGACCCCCTCGGTGGTGAATGTCAACACGACGCAGGTCGTGAAGGGGAGGGGCCGACTCCGCAGCCCCTTTGGGGAGGATGATCCGTTCAACGAGTTCTTCAAGCGGTTCTTCGGGGATACGCCGCGGCAGTTTAAGTCCACAAGTCTTGGGTCCGGATTCATCATCAACAGAGATGGGTATATCCTGACCAATAACCACGTGGTCGAGAATGCCACGGAGATCTCGGTCAAGCTTAGCGATGCCCGGGAGTTCAAGGCGAAGGTGATCGGAAGGGACCCGAAGACCGACATCGCGCTCATTAAGATCGAGGCGTCGAATCTCCCCGTGGTCCCATTTGGCGACTCGGAGAAGCTGGAGGTCGGCGAGCCGGTCATGGCGATCGGCAACCCGTTCGGCTTGAACCAGACGGTCACCACCGGGATCGTCAGCGCCAAGGGCCGCTTCATCGGTGAGGGACCGTACGATAACTTCATCCAGACCGACGCCTCGATCAATCGGGGCAACAGCGGTGGACCCCTGCTCAACGTCAACGGTGAGGCGGTCGGGATCAACACCGCCATCTTCAGCCCGACAGGCGGCTCTATTGGGATCGGCTTTGCGATCCCGATCGACATGGCCAAGGAGGTGCTTCCACAGCTCAAGGAGCGGGGGAGCGTGACCCGGGGATGGCTTGGCGTGTCGATCCAGCAGATTACTCCAGAGCTGGCCAAGACGTTCAGCTTGAAGCAGGCGAATGGGGCGCTGGTGTCGGACGTGATGGAGGCTTCACCAGCAGAAAAGGCCGGGGTGAAGCAGGGGGATGTGATTGTGGAGTTCAACGGCAAGAAAATCAAGTCCTCCTCCGAACTCCCCCATATCGTGGGCGGCACGAGCGTCGGAAAAGAGGTCACCATGAAGATCATGCGCGATGGCGAGGAGCTGGCCTTGCAGGTCAAGGTTGGCGAGCTGAAAGACGAGCAGTTGGCCGCCCTGGCGCCGTCCTCGACGAAATCCAAACTGGGGATTGACATCCAGCAACTCACCCCTGAGCTATCCCGCAAGTTTGGAATCAAAGACGACAGGGGCGTTGTGGTCACGGGTGTCGATCCCGATAGCCCAGGCGAGGCGGCCGGTCTGCAGCCGGGCGACTTGATCCTGGAGATCAACCGGTCGAAGGTGGCCACCGTGAGCCAGGCCAGACGAGCATTGGAAAAACCCCGGCCGGATGAACCGACGGTGGTCCTCGTGAAGCGGGAAGGCAACACGCGGTATGTGGT
>CAZCMC010000293.1:0-2336 GCA_964499665.1 uncultured bacterium
AATGGATATCATTGTCCTCGGTTTGAGCCACAAGACAGCGCCACTTGAGCTCAGGGAAAAGCTCCACATCCCGGAGTCGGACCTGCCTGATGCGCTGGAGGGCCTTGGCGCCTGCGGGCAGATCCTTGAGCGGATGATGGTCTCTACCTGCAACCGGGTTGAGGCCTACGCTGTCGTGGACGAAGTGGAAGACACGCGGCGGTTTCTTGTCGAGTACCTGGCCGAACGGAATAAGCTCTCGCCGGAGGACTTCGAGTCCTCCCTCTACCTGCTCACAGCCGACCAGGCCGTCCGGCACATCTTTCGGGTCGCGTCGAGCCTCGACGCCATGGTGGTCGGCGAATCACAGATCCTGGGCCAGGTGAAGGCGGCGTACGGAGTCGCACTGGAGCGGGACGCCACGGGCCTGATCCTGAATAACCTCATGGAAAGGGCCTTCCACGTGGCCAAACGGGTGCGGACCGAGACCGGGATCGCGACCTCGGCCGTCTCGGTCTCCTCCGCTGCCATCGAGCTGGCCAAGAAAATCTTCGGCGACCTCAGGGGTCGCGCCGTCATGCTGATCGGGGCCGGGAAGATGTCGGAGCTATCCGCGAAGCATCTGCTGGCCGAAGGGGTGGGCTCGGTCATTGTCGCCAACCGGAACATCACCCGCGCAGTGGAACTGGCCGAGCGATTCAGTGGGCGGGCCGTCCACTATGACGCAGCCAGGGCCGAGATGGTCCGGGCTGACATCATCATCAGCTCGACCGGGGCGCCCCACCAGATTCTTTCCAAGGCGGACCTCCAGGAGATCATCCTCCAGCGCCGCAACCGGCCGATCTTCGTGATCGATATCGCAGTTCCAAGGGATATCGATCCAGCGGCCAATGAGATCGACAACGTCTACCTCTATGATCTCGACGACCTTCAGGGGGTGGTGCAGTCCAACCTGCGCGAACGGCAGCGCGAGGCAGATCGGGCGGAGGTGCTGATCGACCGGGAGGTTGCCCAGTTTACCCACTGGCTCGAGAGCCTCAAGGTCGTCCCCACGATTATCGCCATGCGCAGGAAGGTGGAGTCGATCCGCGAGGAGGAACTCGAGAGGGTTCTCGCAAAACTGCACGATCTGAGCCCCGAGGAGCGTCAGGCGATCTCGCTCCTCACCAGCTCGATCGTGAACAAGATCCTCCACGACCCGATGACGGAGCTGAAACGACAGTCAGCCCTGAGGGACGGCCACCTCTACGTGAGCGTGTTGCGGAGACTCTTTGCCATCAGGGATGACTGAGATTGTTCCAAGTTCCGGGTTCCGGGTTCATGGTGCGAACATGGAACAATGCTAGGGTAGGGAATAGCGTGGAGCGCGGTGTATTGAAGCTCGGGACACGCGGAAGCCCTCTCGCCATGCGCCAGGCGGAGCTGGTCGCGCGGGCCCTCAGGAACCGATGGCCGGATCTGGAGGTCACCCTCATCCCGATCAAGACCTCTGGTGACAAGCTCCTCGATGTCCAGCTCGCGCAGGTAGGCGGAAAGGGCCTGTTTGTCAAGGAGATCGAGGAGGCTCTCATCGCAGATCAGATCGACCTAGCGGTCCACAGCCTGAAGGATCTGCCGGTCACGCTACCGTCCGGCCTCCGTTTGGGCGCCATCATGGTCCGCGAAGACCCGCTGGACGCGCTCGTTGCCAGGGATGGTCTTCAATTCACTGAGCTTCCCACCGGGTCGCGAATAGGGACCAGCAGCCTCCGGCGACAGGTTCAGCTTCTGCATCGCCGACCCGACCTGCAGATCGTCCCGCTCCGCGGCAACGTCGAGACCCGCCTCAGGAAACTCGAGACGCTCGGCCTGGACGCCGTCGTGCTGGCTGCTGCCGGCCTCATCCGTCTTGGCCTGCAGGAGCGGATGACAGAACGCCTCCAGCCGGAACTGAGCCTGCCGGCGATCGGCCAGGGCGCCCTCGCGATCGAGATCCGGGAGGACGACCAGCGCGTCGCCGCACTTGTCGATCAGCTCGATGATCGCGAGACGCGACTGGCGACCACGGCGGAGCGGGCGTTCCTTCGACGCCTCGGCGGAAGCTGCGTCACCCCGATCGCCGCCTTCGGCCAGATCGAAGGAGAGTCGCTGCAGCTCACGGGGATGGTCGCCAGCCTGGACGGAAAGCGGATGGTGAAGCAGGTTTGTCGCGGGGACGTCAGCGCGCCCGAGGAGGTGGGACACGCCTTGGCAGAGCAGCTGCTGGCGGCGGGCGCCGAGGAGATCCTCCGAGAGATCGACCCCCATCTGCTGGCGAGGCATGGATGAGCGGGAAGGTCTATCTCATCGGGGCAGGGCCGGGCGATCCCGGCCTCTTT
>CAZCMC010000294.1:0-2322 GCA_964499665.1 uncultured bacterium
TGCTGCGGAAAGAGTATGC
Source organism: uncultured bacterium (assembly GCA_964499665.1). Lineage (GTDB taxonomy): Bacteria > Methylomirabilota > Methylomirabilia > Methylomirabilales > Methylomirabilaceae > Methylomirabilis. The sequence continues at coordinate 20 of CAZCMC010000294.1, forward strand.
CTTTACGGATAACCAGCGTCTAGCCGTTTCTTATCGCATTGTGAATGAGGGGAGAGGTCCACTGGTCGCGCGCTTCGGGGTGGAGCTGAACCTCTTCCTTCCGGGCCTTGTTTTCGGCCGGTCTCAGCTCGTCATCGGTGACCAGATACTCTCGCTCGATTCCCCCACCTGTGTAGCCAGCGTCGAGCGATTCACTCTATCTGCCCTGGGGGAGCACCATCGCGTGACCGTCAGTCTCGATCACCCGGCAACCCTGTACGGCCACCTGGTGGCGACCGTCTCGCAGTCGGAGCAGGGGTATGAGCGGACGGTGCAGGCGGTTGCCGCCATGCCAAGCTGGGATCTCTGCCTCGATCCCGGTCAGGAATGGAGGGCCGAGGTGAGCGTGCAGGTTGCGTGAGAGCCATGAACCAACGGTGCAGACCCTCCAGCGCCCCGCTTTCTCGAAGTCCTGCTCCCCCAGTCTCCTGAGCCCCGTCTCACGAATCTTGACCGCTGTGGAGGCTGGGATTACAATGGGGAACGCTTTGAAGTGCCTCTTCTTGTATCGGAGGAGATGACCATGCCACAGAGGATGTCCGAAGAGACGATCGAGGTCTATCGAAAGACTGTTGAGCAAGAGCCGGGAAACATCGAGGCGAGGTACAAGCTTGCGCTCGGCTACTATCACGCGAGGCGGGTGAAGGAAGCCATCGCTGAGATGCAGCGGGTGATCATTCTCGATCCTAAGAACGTCGATGCGCACTTTCAACTCAGCCTCTGGTATTATGGCCGGTGCATGTTCCATGCCGCCATCGAAGCCTCCCAGAAGGTCATCGCCCTGGAGCCAGCCAACCCCGGCGCGCACTATCGAATGGCAAGAGCGTATTTCCATTTGGGGAAGCTGGACCTGGCTATCCAGAGTTTCCGTAAGGTGTTGGAAGCCGACCCCACTCATATGATCGTCCATTACCACCTCGGCATCATCTATGAGCGGAAACGGATGTGGCACGAAGCGATCCGCGAGTTCTTGCAGGTGGTGTCGGAGAATCCGAATGATGCCTCCTCCCATTTCCATTTGGGGCTCGCCTACAAGCGCCTTGGGGTCCGCGATCTGGCCGTCGGCGAGTTCATGATGGCATTGGATCTCGACCCGGAAGACAACGCGTCGCTTGAGCAACTCCAAGGCCTCCAAGGCTAGCCCGAATTACTCCCTCACCCCCACCTCTCCCCCACGGGGAAGAGAAGGAAGGTGAGGGGAGCAGGAGCGAAGTAGGCGCGATGGGCAAGCGAACTCCGTTATACGATGCAGAGCACGCGGCAGGAGCCACCTTCGGTGAGTGGTTTGGCCGGGAGCTGCCCGCTCGGTTTTCAGATCCCAGCCTCGAATATCACGCCGTCCGCGCCGGCATGGGCCTGGTCGATCAGTCGTACCGGGGCATCCTTGAGCTCAGGGGCAAAGACAGCACCCGTTTCCTCAACGGGATGGTGACGAATGATGTCAAATCGCTCAAGGCAGGCTCCGGGCAGTATGCCGCCATGCTAAGCGTCCATGGCAAGTTGATCGCCGATATGCGGATCTACGCGATCGCCGATGGCTATTGGCTCGATTTGCAGGAGGAACTGGTTCCGAAGGTACTCCAGACCATCGACCGTCATCTGATCGCCGACCAAGTGGAAGTCCGGGACAGATCCGCCGATTTCGTCCTGCTCGCCCTGCAAGGCCCTGCCAGCCTGGAACTGCTGGCTCGGCTGGGGATCGGGGGGGCAAAGGACCTGGAGGAATACCAGCATCTCGAGACCGCCATCGAGGGGAGATCTGTCAGGGTGATCCGGGCCAGCGAGACCGGCGAGGAGGGGTTCGTTCTCGCGCCAGAAGCCGGCGCGGCCGCGGCGGTCTGGGAGGCGCTCCTGCAGGCGGGCCGCGACGACCGGCTCCGGCCGGTTGGAATGGAGGCGCTCAACACCCTGCGGATCGAGGCCGGGATTCCCTGGTATGGCATCGATATGGACGAGACCAATCTCCTTCAGGAGGCGGGCTTGGAGCGAGCCGCCAGCTTCTCGAAGGGGTGCTATATCGGCCAGGAGACGGTGGTTCGGGTCGCGCATCGCGGCCACGTCAACTGGCACTTGGTCGGCTTGGTCATTGGAGGCAGCGAGGTGCCTGAGGTCGGCGCCAAGCTGCGCCACGAGCAGCGAGAGGTCGGACGGATCACCAGTGCGGTCCATTCACCCGCACTGAACCGGCCGGTCGCTTTGGGGTATGTCCGCCGCGAGCGGATGGCGCCGGGAACGATCCTGGAACTCCGGGCCTCGCAGGGGGA